>CBDUNP010000422.1:0-2860 GCA_965368605.1 uncultured bacterium
TGAATAATGAATCGTGTCAGCCACGACACCGGTTCATCAACAAGCGTGGGCGGCCCATTATCTCGACTACGCTGCTACGTAAACTCCCCGTACAGAACAAAGAGGGGCGCGACCTGGGCGTCCTCAAGGACCTGATGATCGAGACCGATCGCGGCACCGCGGCGTATGCCATCCTTCAGTTCGAAGGCGACAAGTCTTTCGCGCTGCCGTTCAGTTCGCTACAGATCGACCTGGATGAGATGATGATCTGTGTAGATATCCAGTACGAGGTTTTCGCGGAAGGCACCGGCATGGTGATGCCCGCCGAAGGAGCCAACTGATCTCAACTGCTTTCCTAACGCACGGGCGGACCGGTTCGACGATGTGTCGACGGCCTGCGACCCGTGCCCCCCATAGCTGTTTAGTTCTCTTGAAAGGAGACACAAGATGAAAAAGTTAAGCCAATGGTCCATCCTTATGATTGGTATCGCGGCGTTCGCGCTGGCCGGGTGCAACACCATGGAAGGCGCCGGCGAAGACATCGAGAGCGCAGGCAACGCAGTCCAGGACGCCGCGGACTAAGCCCGTAAGGTCCGCCCCCCCCCACCACACCGCCACACACCGCTGTGTCGGAACCGACCTGATACGAATGTGTAACAGAAAGGATACATTATGAAATCGATCAAAACACTCAGCCTCGCCCTGACCCTGGGGCTGTGTACCGCGGGCCTGGCGCTGACCGGCTGCGAAGATGAGTCGCCCCTGGGAAGACACCGGCGACAAGATCGAGGACGCCGTCGATGACGCCGGGGACACCGCCGGGGACGCCCTGGACGATGCAGGGGACGCGGTCGATGAAGCGGTCGAAGACCTCGACGGCTAACGACTCATCAAGCCCCCTCAGACTGACCCACCCACCCCCTCGGCCACATAGGCCGGGGGGTATTTCTATGGCCCGCGCTGGCTCATGAGGCTGCCAGTACAAAACCGCCCCCCCGACGATTCCCGGTATAATCCGAAACGAACAAGACCGACACCATATTCAGCACGGTACGGGACAGGCTGATCGCGTCTTCAAGTTAAAAGGGACCGTCAATGCACAGCGTGTTGATCGTTGGGCTTGATCGAACAACACGTCACCGCCTGGCGTCCGTCATCGAGCGGTACGGCCTGAACGCACGGACCGCCGGGACCGTCGCCGAGGCCGGGACCGTCATGGGCAGCCACGCCGTGGATGCCGTGCTGATCGACTGCGGCGTGGATGGAGCGTCGGGGTTACAGGCCTTGGCGACCCTGCCGCTACAGGCATACCAGACGGTGGCCTTCCTTTCGGACGACCCGGACAGCGCACTGGCCGACGCCGTCGCCGCGTCTGACTCCGCCATGTTCGAGGTCCTGCCACGCGAGCCGGACGCCGACGAGATGGACCGGGTCTTAAAATCGATCAAGCGATCCTGCGCCGGCCGAGGCGCGCAGGGGCCGAAGAAGACCCGGTCGTTTGAATCGATGCTCGGCAACTGCCCGGAGATGCTCGAGGTCTACAACATGATCGCCAAGGTCGCCCCGACCGATGCCACGGTGCTGATCTGTGGCGAGAGCGGCACCGGCAAGGAACTGGTCGCCAGCGCGATCCACGACCGCTGCGACCAGCCGGACAGCCCGTTCATCGCGGTAAACTGCGGCGCGATCGCGGAGAACCTGATCGAGAGCGAGCTGTTCGGCCACATGAAGGGCGCATTCACCGGGGCCGACAAGGCGCGCGCCGGTGTGTTCGAGCAGGCACACAACGGCACGCTCTTCCTCGACGAAATCACCGAGATGCCCCTGGAGATCCAGGTACGCTTCCTCCGTGTCCTGGAAACCGGCACGCTCCGCCGGCTCGGCGCAGAGAAGGAAACAAAAGTCAATGTCCGCGTCGTCGCCGCGACCAACCGTGAGCCGAAAGAAGCCGTCCGCCAAGGCGTATTCCGCGAAGACCTCCTGTACCGGCTGGCCGTCTTCCCTATCACCCTGCCCCCGCTGCGTGTGCGAGGCGAAGACGTCGTCCTGCTGGCGAGCCATTTCCTGTCGCTGCACAACAAAGAAGGCAACACCGAGAAACGCCTGACCGAAACCGCGCGTCAGAAACTCAAACAATACGACTGGCCGGGCAACGTCCGCCAGCTTCGGAATATGGTCCAACGCGCCTACATCCTGGAAGGCGCAGACATCAGCCTGGACTGTCTGGACGACCTGCTGCTGGACGACGAGACGGGCACGTGTGACGACGCGGTCAACGCCCCGGCACAAACAGACCGCCCCGCCGAGGACAACGCTCCACAGAAAAATTCAGGCAACAACAATCGCCCCGGCACATCAGACGCCGACCCCGAAGGCGTGCTGGAAGTCGAGATCGGCACGACCATCGACGAGGCCGAAAAACAACTCATCCTCAAAACACTTGATGAAATGGACGGCAACAAGACCGAGGCCGCCAAGGTCCTGGGGATCAGCCTGAAAACACTTTACAACCGGCTGAACGATTACGAAGCATGACCGCCGCCGGAATATTCCCCGGCTTCACATCACCCGTACCACTATAAGCATCACGGTACATTCGCCGCGCAGGATTCACTGATCGTTGTGAGGGTTATCCGCCATCGCCTCGATCCTCCGTGACACGAACCGCAGCGCTTGCAGCGTAAACAGCGTAAAGACGACGAGCAGCCCCGCCAGTGCGTAGTACCCGGCGCCCGCCGCCACACCGACCGACGCGACAACCCAGATCCCCGCCGCCGTGGTCATCCCCTCGACGCCGCCGCTCTTACTCTGAAAAATACTCCCGGCCCCGAGAAAACCCACCCCGCCGACGATCCCCGCGATGATCTTCACCGGGTCCACC
>CBDUNP010000423.1:0-2859 GCA_965368605.1 uncultured bacterium
CGCGCTGACGCTGCCCGCGTTGTGTCTGACATATCGTTGGATATCGCATCGTGCCAGCCTTACTTAAATAAACCCTTCAACAAGCCATCCACCACGCCTTCAATCAAGCCATCTCCCCCCACAGCCTCATCATCTGAGGGCCAACCATCGGTACGGAGTGAAGAAAGTGTCGACACGACCCGGCCGTTGTAACTCACAACAACATCCACCCGCTTGATCCCGGTCGGCATCACCGATTCGATGTCGGGATCAAGCGAGCTAACCCACTTCACTTCTACCTGACGAGTCCAGCCGTCTACGCCAGATAGTGTGGTGCCGTCCTTGGTTTCCGGCGGGCTTGCCGACCAACCCGTGTAGTCGTCGACATCGTCCCAGGTCGCTCGGCTGCCACTGTTCTCCCCGGCCTCTCTGCCAAACGCCGGGGAATCAACTGTTTCCTCATAAGATTCATTGAGTATCTCAGCCATTAATTCTTCCGCCAGCATCGGGCCGAGCGTCTGCTCGAAACCTCTTACCTCGGTGATGCGTGATGCCCCGACGGTATTCAGGGCGGCAACCAGCATCAGCCCGACGATCAGCATCGACATGACCGCTTCGATCAGCGTAAAGCCCCGGGCCTGGGCAGCTGATCGGCTGTGTGTATCAGAGATTGCGGGTGTTCCTGGGGTCATGGGACCTCCGGCCGGTTTAAGAGCGACACCAGGGATCGGACCTCGGTTGCTGGCCCGGTGTCGGGGTTCATTTTCACCGTGACCGAACCCAACACGTTAATACGTGGCTGAGGGACCTCCCGTGTGTACGTGCCGTAAACGTAGTAAGTCATTGAGCTGGTCGCTCCGTATGACCAGGACGCGCCTTTGGTGTACGAATACAACCGCCCGCTACCGGAGATGGTGCTGTAGCGTATACCCGCAGATTCGTCACCCGCCTGCCACGCCAAGACCAGAGATAGTTTTTCAGAAGGTGATAGCCCTCTCACTCTATCAAAATTGGATTCGATCCAGAGGAAGTTACTATCCAAGATATTCTCATAGAGGTACTGAGTTTCAAGAACGGTAGAAGTCGGCATCCCGGACTCATCTACGGGACGTAGCTGTATTTTGGTTATCCCGGTATCCGAGCTGTGTTTTGTAGCCTGAAACAAGACACGGCTGACGTTCCAGTCCAGCGCTTCATTCGGCAGATTCGCCGGAGTGATCAGCTGGCCCAGCCAATTGTACTGCGTGATCGGGAACTCATCGTGTAAGACCCCTGAATTGAAGCTGTCCAGGAGTATCTCTTCACTCTCTTCAAGGATGGCCGGCTGAGGGGCAGAGCGGATATCATAAGTGAGACTGAAAGACTCGACGCTGGGAAGGACCGCGACCGCCGTACTGCCGTTGTAGTTGCGAAGCAATGGAGCCCCCGGGGTGCTCGACCAGGAATAGGCGATCATCTCTTCGGCACCGTCGCCATTGCGATCGGGGATCTTGAACATGATGACGCGATCGGTCATATGTGCGATCACCGTGGCGGTTTCCAGCTCGCTGGCCAGTTGTCGGGTGACCTCCAGAGCATCATACGTGAGCGCCGGCGCATCATCCTCCGTAGGGATCGCCTGCGCGGCGAGTAGCATCACAGAGCCCATCGCCAGGAAGACGATCGAGATGACTGACAGGCTCACGACCATTTCAATGAGCGTGAAGGCGATGTATGTCCGGGGCTTGTGCGAGAGGCCTGTGGATCGGATCATTGGACCCCCGCCTTTCCGGTATTGATATCCAGCACCACCGTCCGTTTTTCGCTGCCGACCGCAATCACGATCGAGCCGCCGGCGTCCGGATCGCCGTAGCCGTCGAAGGTGAGTTTGCTAGTTGGAAAATCGTTGGAGACGATGTCCGCATAGTAGGGCCTGCCAGCCAGCGCCAACACCCAATGCGCAGCGGGATCGTCCAGCGATCGAACTCCGGTCAGCAGGACAGAATCCTGGTCGTTCCTGATCTGGATTTCGACGTTGGCGCTGGTCGTCTTGGCGAGGCTGCGGGCGTAACCCAGGTCGGCGACGACCCTGCGGGCCGCGGCGTCGGCGCGGTACCGGGCGAGCGCGCCGGCGTAGCGTGGGACGGCGATCGCGGCGAGGACCGAGATGATCGTCATCACCAGGACCAGCTCGATCAGGCTAAAACCCTTTGAGGCCCGAGGCGGAACGCCGACCGGAATGTACATCGGTGCGTGCATGATTAAGGCTCAACCAGGTCATCCCGTTTGAGTTTGGTCGCGTTGATCACTTTGGTCACCAGGGTTTCATCGACGTTGCCGTCTCCGTCGGTCAGGTTCGGTTGGATGATGCCGCGTGTGGGGCGGTAGATCCAACCCACGCCGTCGCCATCGCTCAACGCGATCCCGGTGTTGCCTTTCTTGTCACCGACCGGCAGCGGCGGGACCGCACGGAGGTAGGGCCCGTAAACCACCTCGCCGATGTCGCCGGTCGGGTCGTTGCCGTGGGTGTTGGTCTGCATTAAGAGTTGGCTAGCGATCTTCGCGGCGGCGGGGTAATCGCCGCCGTGCTCGACGGCATAGATCTCGACAGCCTTATTCATCACGGACAGATTCCCGGTGAGTGCGGACACCGCCGCGCCGTCGCTGCCCCGACTCATCCGGGGGATCGCGATCGCGCCGATGATCCCGATGATGACTACCACGATCACCAGCTCGATCAGGCTGAATCCTCTAGGCGTCCCCGTGGGTTGGCAGGCAGATAGTCGGATCAATCCTATACCCGTTTCATATCTTGATCGGTCAAACAAAAAGCCCGGCAGGCTTACGGCTACCGGGCGGGTTCGTTATCCAGGTATCTAAACCACGCTTCGGCGGTCAATC
>CBDUNP010000424.1:0-2852 GCA_965368605.1 uncultured bacterium
GTGCGTCCTTCGCCGGCGAACTCCCCGACACGCCCTCAATCGGTGTATCCCGGTTCACGATCGCCGGCACCTTCTGCTCCCGCATCGCTTTTGCCGCGACCGCCAGGTCCACGCCGCCGCCACCGGCCCCGCAGTTCCCGATCGACCCACGCAGCGACACGACGGGGATATCTGTAAGCCGATCCCCGAAGACGGCCTTGAGCCCGTTGACCTCCGCCCGGTCCCAACTGGCGACGCCGCAGCCGAAACCGACGACCATGTCGATCGCGTCCGCACCGATCCCCGCCTCGCGCATCGCCGCGTTGACCGACGACACCACCGCCCGTCCCTCGGGATCAGGCTCCGCGTTCTTCGCCTCGCGGTTCACGCTCTGGGACGCGCCGAACCCGACCACCCGGGCATACGCGCTGACACCGCCGCGGGCTTTGTATGTTTCTTCCGCTTCGAGCATCACGATCCCCCCGCCGTCCCCGGCGACCATCCCCGCGGCCCCCTGGTCATAAGGCCTGGCCGCGTTCGCTGGATCATCATTGCTCGAGTCATTGAGCCGACCTGTCAACTGCTGGCGGTAGTACACCATCGGGTTCATCTTCGACTCCGCGCCGCCGCAGAAGCACAGGTCCGCCTTGTCGCGCTGGATCACACGCAGCGACTCGCCGATCGACAACAACGCCGACGCCTCCCCGCAGGTGATCGTGTTCGAAGGCCCCTGGTTGTCGTGAATAATCGTGACGTGGCACGCCAGCATGTTCGGCAGGTACTTCAACAGCCAAAGCGGCGTGAGGTGCTGCATCCCCTCGCTGCCCCACTTGTGAATATCAAAACTCCCATCCTCCTTGGTCGCCTCAACCAGCGCCCCGGTCAATTCATCGAGGTCCGCCGCGATCAGGCCCGCCCCGATGTGGCAGCCGACACGCGCCGGGTCGTAGGTCGTCTTGAAGTCATCGTTCTTCCCGCCGTCGGGGTCCGTGCCTTTGGTCAACAGCCCCGCGTCGCGGGCCGCGAAGTCCGCCGCGATCACCGCCAGCTCGATATCCCGGGCCATCACCTTCGTCGCCTTTCGGTGGCTCTTGGGCACGAACTTGCCGATCTTGTAGTCCTCGACCTCCCCGCCGACCTGGCAGCCGAACCCGCTGGGGTCGAACGCCTGAATCCGCGCGATCGCCGACTTGCCCTCGCACACGCCCGCCCAGGTCGGGTCGATCCCCAACCCAAGCCCGCTGACCGGCCCAACACCACTGACGACTACGCTTCGTGTCATGTTCTATCCCAAACGGTTGTCTAACTTTCGATCAAGCCCGGCATTGTATCCCACCGACCCGCCCCCGGCCATATCCGCCGGAACACACCCCAACCCCGGCCCCCTCCGGCTTATTCCCGCTACATCCGCCCTATCATATAGATACAATGCCCCCTTGGCCGTCGCATCTTCGATCGCCAGACGGCAACGCCCCTGTTTTTGATCTTTAGGAGCCCCCTTTGAAACTTCACTTCCTCGGCGCCAACCGCCAAGTCACCGGCTCGCGATACATGCTCGAAGCCAACGGCAAACGCATCATGATCGACTGCGGCATGTTCCAGGAACGAAAGTTCCAATACCGCAACTACGAGCAACCCCCCGTCGACCTCAAGACCGTCGACTGCCTCCTGCTCACCCACGCCCACCTGGACCACTGCGGCCTGATCCCCAAGATGGTCAAGCAGGGCTTCGACAGCCCGATCATCACCATCGACCCCTCCGCCGACCTCGCCGAGATCATCATGCTCGACTCCGCGAAGATCCAGCAGGAAGACGCCAAGTACAAACTCAAGCGCCACAAGAAGACCGGCAAGAAGGCCAAGCACGGCTACGAACCGCTCTACACCACCGAAGACGCACAGAACGCCGTCAACCTCATCGAGCCCGTCGCCTACCACAAACCGGTTGACCTGGGCAACGGCATCACCGCCACCTTCCACGAGTCCGGCCACATCCTCGGCAGCGCCTTCATCGAGATCAATATCAAGGAAGGCGATAAGGAACGCACCCTCGTCATGTCCGGCGACGTCGGCCAATGGGACAAACCCCTGATCAACGACCCCGAGCTCTTCGACCGTGCCGACTACATCGTCATGGAATCAACCTACGGCGACCGGCTGCACAAAGACTCCGGCTCGATTGAAGACCAGCTCGCCGACATCATCAACGACGCCGTCGAACGCGGCGGCAACGTCGTCATCCCCACCTTCGCCGTCGAACGCGCCCAGGAGCTGGTCTACTTCATCGGCCAACTCGCCGACGCCGACCGCATCCCCGACATCGGCGTCTACCTCGACTCCCCCATGGCCACCAAAGTCACCAAGGTCTTCCACCGCTGGTGTCAATACCTCGAAGAAGAAGCCCGATGCGAGTCCGGCAAAGGCGCCGACGTCCTCAAGTTCGACGGCTTCAAACTCGTCAGCGCCACCGAAGACTCCATCGCACTGAACTCACTCCGCGGCCCCAACGTCATCATGTCTTCGTCGGGCATGTGCACCGGCGGACGCATCAAGCACCACCTTAAAAACAACATCTCCCGCCACGACTCCACGATCGTCTTCGTCGGCTACCAGGCCGAAGGCACCCTCGGCCGGATCATCTCAAGCGGCGTCGACGAAGTCCGCATCCACGGCGAAAACTTCCGCGTCAACGCAAAAATCGCCCACCTGCACGGCCTAAGCGCCCACGGCGACCGCGACGACCTCCTTCGCTGGCTCTCCGATTGCAAAACACCCCCCAAACAACTGTTCCTGACCCACGGCGAACAACGCGGTGCCTTCGCACTCGAAGACGTCATCGAGAAAAAACTGGGCTGGAACGTCAGCGTCCCGGA
>CBDUNP010000425.1:0-2843 GCA_965368605.1 uncultured bacterium
TCGAGTGTGCCAACACCGCCCGACGCGACGACGGGGACATCGGTCGCCTCGGCGATCTCACGGGTGGCGGGGATGTTCGGGCCTTGCAGCGTCCCATCTGTCGCGATATCGGTATACACGATCGCCGCCAGAGGCCAGTCAGTGACCGCCTTGGCGACTTCTAACGCCGTCTGTTCACCGGTCTGTTCCCAGCCGTCGGTCGTGACGTGGCCCTGCTTGGCGTCCAGGCCCAGCACCAGCCGGCCGCGGTAGGTCGGGTTGCCCATCAGGCCCTCGAACCAGTCCCAGTTCTTCAACGCTGCGGTCCCAACCACGACGCGCGCGACCCCGGCGTTCAGCAGGGTGTCGATCACCGATTCCGTGCGAACCCCCCCGCCGACCTCGACCTTCAGCCCGGTCTGGCTGCACATCTTCTCGATCAACCCCGCGTGCGTGAGCTTGCCGGTGCGTGCGCCGTCCAGATCGACGACATGCAGCCAGGTCGCTCCGGCGTCCTTAAACCGTTTGGCCTGCTCAACCGGGTCGGCTTCATAGGTAGTCTGCCGGTCGTAGTCGCCCTGAGTCAGGCGGACGACCTGGCCGTTTCGTAAATCAATCGCGGGGAATAAATACATAATAGGGATTCGGTTTGCAGGGTTATTATAAGTGGTCCATATCCGGAACAACTTCGTACTCGAACTCATTCGAGTACACACGTTCTTGATCAAGCATCTCTTTGGACAATAGTATATTTCTCATACCGATCGGATCGTACATGATCCTGCCTCTGTTGAGGCCAAGATTGCCTTCCGTATAGGAGATATGCAGGGTGATTGATTCTTTTGGTGGTATGTATAGAATAAACCGATTCATGGTATTCATCGGCCACTCTTTCGACTGGATCATGATCGGTTTCTCAAGCCTTAGTTGTGCAGTCGGTATGGGACGCAGGGATTCACTGCCCGTTGCATCGCTCTGAACAAATTCGTAATGCACGCTCTGGCCTACGTCCCACCCGAAAGGCTTGAGGCTGTCAGTGGTATTGGTCACTGTGCACTTAATAACCGCGGACTTCCCTTCGGTGAACCGGGGCTTCGTCGGCTGACACTCAAGCACCAGCCCTTCGGCAGAACTACCGTCCAGATCAGGCAACCTCGCCGGCTCATCCACAACCTCCGCCGCCTGAGCCACCATCCACACACAGGCTAAGACCAGAATGCTTAACGTCAACATGCGTTTCATGACTGAATGCCTTTCATCATCATGACTGCACACCGTTCTACGGCGTTCCCCACATCTTGGCGATATCGTCGTCAGGCTGTTCGTGATGTTTCTTCGCAAGCTCGACATAATGCGGCGCGAGCCACTTGAGGAAGTCTTTTTCTTTATCACTGACCGGCCGAACGATTTTCCCCGGGATGCCCATCACGACCATGCCGTCGGGGACGACCATCCCTTCGGTCACCAGCGCCCGCGCCGCGATGAGGCAGCCCTTGCCGACGACCGAGCCGCCTAGCAATATCGCCCCCATCCCGATCAATGAGCCGTCGCCGACGGATTTGCCGTGCGCGATCGCGCCGTGGCCGAGGCTGACGTGGTTGCCCAGGTGGTTGGGGACGCCGCTGTCGCAGTGGACGGTAACGCCTTCCTGAAGGTTCGTGCCCTCGCCGATGGTGATCTGGGCGACATCGCCGCGCACGACCGCCCCGTGCCAGAGGTTGACCCCCCTGCCGAGCATGACCTGCCCCATGACCCGGGCGGTGTCAGCCAGATAGACGCCTTGGATTTCGCGGATATTCATCGGCGGTATGGTAGCGGATCGACGGCCGATCGGGAGGGCCCCCGAAGCGCCTGCCGGAGCGAGCCAGCGTGGCGTTTTATCGTTTGCTGATTCCGGGGGTGGCTTGCCCAGGTCTGGATGACCGATATGATGCGTGAACCTCCGAGGTTTTTCATGAGCACCACCACCTTCCACAAGTTCGCCATCCTCTGGCTTGCGTTGTGGTTTGGTGTGATCGTGCCCGGCCACAAGCGTGGGCTGGTCCTGCTGCCCGGTGGGAACGACGCCTCGCCGGCCGCCACCCAGACCGGCGAGCCCTGCCCGCTGGCGAAGTACATGGCCACGACCGGCACCTGCTGCCCGTCTTCGCAGCCCGCCAACCGGTCTAATCCCGATTCCCCCGAAGCGCCGGTCACCCACTGCGCCATCTGCTACCTCACCGGCGTCCTGGACGTCCCCCCCGCCCCGGACTTTGCGCCTCAGCCCCTGGAACTCATCCAGGTCCTCGCCTGGCCGACCCCCGAAGCGGTCGTCTCGTCCGCCACGGTTCACACCCATCCCGGCCGGGCCCCGCCGATCGTCTGATTAGACATCCACATTAGTTAATTGTTTGTATCACCCGGTGCAATGTAGCGCCGGGTGAAGTGTGTGTTTATATCCACAACTACTTTGCTGTGACTATTCAGATAATCAATCTCTAAGGGAGATAAGTATGTACCGTTCGATCCCCCGGATCCCCCGGATCCCCCGGTCCCCCCGCCTTACGGCGGGTGCGGTTGCCTCATGTGTGGTAGCCGGTGTTTGTTCTATGTCCGACGCCACCATCACCCCGCCGAACCCGATGATGGTCGGCGGTCAGCCCGGCGAGTTGGGCATGTACCACGCCGAGATCTCGATCAACGCTTCAAACGAAGTCGTCGTCCATCTCGGGCCAGGCATGTCGCCCGCGGGCAACACGCCCGTGCTGCCGTTGAAGTTTGTCCCCGATACCCACCCGGACTACACCGACGAGTCCGGCACGGGTGGCCCCGACTGGACCGTCCTGAACGGCCGATACATCAACGCCCAGCTCGGCTGGCTCGCG
>CBDUNP010000426.1:0-2826 GCA_965368605.1 uncultured bacterium
CCCCCCACTTTCCGGCTGAAGCCGACGCCGGTCATGGTGGTCAGCCAGTCGGTGACGACGCTAGCGCCGTCCGGCGGGCAGGTGTCGCGCATGATCTGGCGCATCTTTTCGAGGCGTATTTCGTTGGCGAGCAGGGCCTTGAGCGGGCCGGCGATCTGGTTGACGTTTTCGATCGGGTCGATCAGGTCTCGGTGCAGGAGGGATGCGCCGGAGCTGACCAGGGGCTCGGCGTTGAGGCGCTGGTGCTGGTCTTTGTGGAAGGGGTACGGCATGAAGATGGTGGGGACGGCGTTGGCCCAGGCCTCGGCGACGGAGCCCGCGCCCGCTCGGCCGATGGCGATGGTGGCGGCGGCCCAGACCGCACCCATCTTGTGGCAGAACGAATGGGCCATGCCCCGGACGTTGTGGTCGTCGTAGGCTTTCTGAACCTTGGCCTGGTCGTTGGGGCCGGTGAGGTGGATGATCTGCCAGTTATCCAGCGCCTTTCGGTGCTGGGCGCGGGTGCACAACTCCATCATCATGTTGTTGATGGAGCTTGAGCCCTGCGAGCCGGCGAAGACGAGAATCGTGTCAAGGTCCGGGCGCAGGCCCAGGTCCCAGCGGGCCTTCTCGGGCTTGAGGGTCGCGATGACGGAGCGGCGCAGCGGCATGCCGATGGTCTGGGCGCGGCGGATGTGCTTGGTCGGGTAGGTGGTGAAGGCTTCGGTGGCTTTGCCGGCGGCGAAACGGTTGGCCCGGCCGGGGACGGCGTCGAGGTTGAGTAAGGCGACGGGGAGGTTGGCTTTCTGCGCCGCGGAGACGGCGGGGCCGGAGACGAACCCGCCGGTGGCGATCATCGCCGAGGCGTTGGTACGGGCGATCACATCCAGTACGACCTGCTCGCTTTCCTTGTATGCGTTGTAGAACGCCCACAGGGGTTTGGGGCGCATTACCAGCGGCAGCGCGGGCAGTGCGGTGAAGGAGAGCTGCTCCTTGCGGACGATCTGCTCATCGACCGGGCGGTTGGACACGATGAAGTGGGCCGGGGTCTGCGGGTCGGCCTCGCGCAGGCGTTCCAGGACCGCCAGGTTCGGGTAGATGTGCCCGCCGGAGCCGCCGCCAGCAAATAAAATGGTGCGAGCCTTGGTCGTCACTGATCTGCCTTATCCTTCACGGGAAGCCCCTTTGCGGTGTTCGATCCAACTGCTTAACAACTGGATGATGACGGCGAACACACCCAGGCCGCCACCCAGCACCACACCCACCATCGCGCCGAGCACGGTGGCAGCGCCGACGGGTTCAAGCTCGATCCACGGGATCAGCGTCGAGAACAGCCCCGGCGAAATCTTCGCTGCGACGCACCCGAACAGACCCGCCATCACCATCCCGATCAGGGAATAGACGGTCACGACGATGAATACTCGGGTCGTGCTGAGTTTCATGAGGATGCTCCTGAGCGGGATTGTAGCTCGGATTCATCGGGTGGTGCGGGGAAAACAAACCCGGTAAAGGGTAACAAAGAATCAAAAGAATAGGCGGGAACCGTGATGAACACGGATAAACGCTGATAAGTAGAAACCGGGGCATGCGCCGAAGCACAAGCTGATCAGCGTTCACCCCTGTTTCAAAACGTTACGCCCTCTGTGTCCTCTGTGGTTACATCCGTTTGCATCCGATCCATCAGAGCCAATTCATGGCTTACGCCGGCACGAGGATGACGCCTTCGAGTTCTTCTTCGGCTTCGAGGTAGTTGGCGTTGTCCAGCGCGGCGACCAGGCCCAGGGCGAAGGCGGTCATGATCCAGCCGGTGCCGCCGGAGGAGACCAGCGGCAGTGCGATGCCTTTGGTGGGGACGACGGCGACGACGACGGCGATGTTGATCGCGGCCTGGAGGCCAACGGTGAGCAGGACGCCCAGGCCGACGAGTCGGCCGAAGGTGTCTTTGCAGTCGCGGACGATGCCCAGGCCGATCCAGAGGATGACCAGGAACAGGCCGACGACGACGGCTGCGCCGGCGATGCCGAGCTCTTCACAGATGATGGCGAAGATGAAGTCGGTGGTGTCTTCCGGCAGGTAGCCGAACTTCTGGATGCCGTTGCCCAGGCCGCTTCCGGTGAGCCCGCCCTGGCTGACGGCGAGCATGGACTGGATCGGGTGGTAGCCGGAATCGGCGGCATCGGCCCAGGGGTCCATAAAGGCGGTGAGTCGGCGGATGCGGTACGGGCTGTGGAGCATGGCGGCGACCAGCCCAACCAAGCCGATCGGGACCACCCAGGCGATGTGTTTGATCCGAGCGCCGCCGGCGATGAGCATGCAGACGGCGACCAGGCCGATCAGGGCGGAGGTGCCCAGGTCTTCCACGACGACGATCAGGCAGGCGGTGGCCAGGAGGATCATCGGGGGGAACAGGCCGTAGCGGAAGCGGTGCATCAGGCCGCGTCGGCGGGCACACCACCAGGCGATGGCGATGACCATGACCCATTTGACCAGTTCGCTGGGCTGGAAGCTCAGGCCCAGACTCGAGGGGCCTAGCTTGAGCCAGCGGCTTGCGCCGTTGACGCTCTTGCCCATGCCGGGGACGAGGGTCAGCGCCGCCAACCCCAGGGCGACCACAACGATCAGGGCCAACGGATTGGTCCAGCCCCGGGTGGCGAAAAGATGGCGGACGTTGATCCGGCTAGCCAGGAGCATGACCGCCACGGCGAGAACGGCGTAAATCACCGTCCGTCCACCGAGCACGCCAAGCACACCCGCGACCAGCCCGGCGTCGCCGGTGTGATTCTCCCCCCCCACCGTGACGGCGGCGGAGTTGACCATAATCACCGCCAACCCCAGCAGCGCGACCAC
>CBDUNP010000427.1:0-2821 GCA_965368605.1 uncultured bacterium
TTGTATTTCCAGAACCGGTGGGGGTGGCCGTGATCACTGAAGCCGTAGGTTTGATATAGATTGATCGCGGCCGGGTTGTCGTCGCGCACTTCAAGCGTGACCGAGCAGCAGCCCAGGGCGCGTGCTTTCTCGGCCACCGCGTCAAGGAGCTTACGCCCAACACCCATGCGACGCGCGGTGGGCGCGACCGCCAGGTCGTGGATATTGATCAGTGGCTTGGCAGCGAACGTAGAGAAACCGGTGAAGCAGTTGGCGACCCCGGCGGGTTGGCCATCGGTCTCAGGATCGCCCCGGTAAGCCAGGAAGACATGGGACGTAGGGTGCGCTTTAAGCCCGGGGACGAGCTGGGCCTTGATGGCCTCGGACAGGGGCTGGCCCCCGCCCATCGGGTCCTGCGCGTAGGCGTCGAGCATGGCGACCAGGTCGGCCTGGTGGCGTGGGTTGTTCAGGTCGGCCTGGATAACGTGGATGGAGCTCATAATTCTACCTGTTGCATTGACTTTGGCTGAGGGTTATGCGGAGCCATGATACCCGGAGTTCGGTTTGAGGTCTGATAATATTTTACCTTTTTAACAGGCCGACAATAACACCCGATCATCGTTACAGCAGGTTGTATATATAGACTGCGATAAAGGAGTGGCCGGCTATCAGCGGTTCTTTTCGTCAACTTCTGTTGAGTTTAATGATGCTCTTGGCGCTGACGCTTGTCGGTGCGCTGGGGCTGATGATGACGGGGGAAGATGGGTTTTTGCGCTCGCTATACCTGAGTGTGATTATCCTTACGACGGTGGGGATGGAGGCACCGGCTTCAGATGCGCAGCGAGCCTGGGCGATGTTTCTGATGATCGGCGGTGTGGGGACGGTGTTGTACGCGACGGGGCAGCTTGTTTCGTTTGTGGTTGAGGGTCATCTCAAGCAGATTATTGGGAGGCGTAAAGTGACCGGATGTATCAATAAACTTAACGGGCATTTCATCGTGGTCGGTTACGGCCGGATGGGCCAGGCGTTGTGCGGGACGCTGGCGTTTCGGGGTCAGCCTTTTGTGCTGGTTGAGTCGGACAGCCGATGCCTGCGCGACGCAGAGGAGTTGGGCTATCTGTGTATCGAAGGGGATGCGATGCGGGACGGGATCCTGATCGAGGCCGGGGTGGGGCGAGCGAAGGGGCTGGTGACCTGCTTGTCGCATGACGCTGACAATGTGTTGATCGCGTTGTCGGCGCGTGGGTTGAATCCGGATCTGAGTATCACCGCCCGCTGCGACAAGGCGGAGACCGAGCCGAAGCTTCGGCGGGCGGGTGCCGACCGGGTCATCTGCCCGGCGGTGATCGGCGCGGCACGGGCGTCCGAGCAGCTGTTAAACCCGCAGGTAGACGACATGCTGGAGTTGGACGGGCATTGGCCTGACCTGGAGTTGTCGCGGATTTCACTGAGCCGGTTCCCCAGGTTCTCGCCTCGCAGCCTCGAAGCGGTGCAAAAGATGATGGGTGAACGGGTGATGGTGGTGGCCTTGGTCAGGCGTGACGGGACACGGGTGATCCACCCGCCACATAACGCAGAGGTTCAGCAGGACGACCAGATCGTGTTTATCGGGGGGACCGGCTGCGTGCACCGGATGGTAAATGTACTGAACAGTGCCTCGGCCGCGTGACGGACGGCAGCCGGCCTGGGGCCTTATGGGGGGTCCTGTAAACTAGGACATCGGTGTCTTTTCAAGCGGATGACGGATAGTTAAAATAGTGAGTCAGCCAATCACGGCTGATCCGCACACTATCGGGAGCCCGAACCTTGTCCTATGTGATCGCTGCGATCTATAAGTTTGTCACGCTGGAGAACCACGAGCAGCTACGCGAGCCGTTGCTCGAATTGATGCGTGCGCAGGGGGTGCGAGGGACGCTTCTGCTGGCAAGCGAAGGGATCAACGGGACGATCGCAGGGCCACGCGAAGGCATCGATCGTGTGTTGGCGCACATCGAATCAAACCCTCGGCTAACGGGGTTGAGCCAGAAAGAGTCGTTCAGTGAAACACAACCTTTTAACCGCACAAAAGTCAGACTGAAAAAAGAGATCGTAACTCTGGGCGTGGAGGGGGTTGACCCGAACAAGGTGGTCGGGACGTATGTGGAGCCCAAGGATTGGAACGCACTGATCTCCGACCCGGACGTAACGGTGATCGACACGCGCAATCAGTATGAGGTTGAACTCGGGACGTTTCAGCGAGCGGTCGATCCCCAGACCGAAAGCTTCCGTGAGTTTCCAGCCTTTGTCGACAAGGCGATGGACACGAACAAACACAAGCGGGTCGCGATGTTCTGCACGGGCGGGATCCGTTGCGAAAAATCCACAGCCTATCTCAAGGGATTGGGCTTTGATGAGGTCTATCACCTGCGCGGCGGGATACTGAAGTACCTGGAAGATGTGCCCGAGTCCGAGTCGCTATGGCGCGGTGAGTGCTTTGTGTTTGATGGCCGGGTGACCGTGACACACGACTTGCAGCCCGGGGACTACAGCCTGTGCTACGCATGCCGACACCCGATTAGCGAGGCGGACAAGCAGGCGGAAACGTTTGAGAAGGGCGTGAGTTGTCCGCGGTGCTACGGGAAGATCACCGACGAACAGCGTGAGCGTTTCCGCAATCGGCAGAAGCAAGTCGATCTTGCGGCCAAGCGCGGCGAGGTACACATCGGCGAAGAAAACAATGAGGATGGAGAGGCGGAGCAGGGGGCTTCGGTTGTTGAAGGAGCCGATCTAACCTGAGCCTGGTTAGCAGGTCGTGGGCGGACATTACTAAGGTACTACATGGCAAAGATACTGGTTGTCGGCA
>CBDUNP010000428.1:0-2813 GCA_965368605.1 uncultured bacterium
GGGCGGCAGCCCGTCCGGCCGCAGCGGCCCGGACATGCGTGAGCCACAGATCGGGCGCGAGCCCCGCAACGAGACCCTGCGGAAGCTGCTGGACTGATTCGTTCAGGTCCCGGCCCCAGGCCCGGCGGCGCCAAACAGGTGCCGCCGGGCACCCCGGGTCGTGTGAACCCCATCCACAAATATGTGTAATTTTACCCGATATCGGGCCAAATGAACGGGTACAAAACGAGTATTTTTACCCAATCATTGGCCGGTCTGACGCTGTCTGAGGATACGCCAGAAAAAGACGCCCCCCACAAACGACGCCTGATCAAAGTGTTACGCGTCAACCAGCGACCGCAAGCCGAATAGCCCACCCGGTCGCCGCCCCTGGCACGCCCCTCGCAACTACAGGGTTGTCAACGCGACACGAACCCGACACCCGAAAGGATCAACCCATGAAAGCTTCACAGATCAGCACCGTTAACCGTAAGGGCAAAACGATCGTCAGCTCGCTCGCAGCCCTGGCGATTCTGACTTTTTTCGCCGCCGGGCCTGCCGAAGCCCGCAACCGCGACCGGGTTCGCCAGGTGCAGATCGAGTCGCGGTTCGTCACGACTCAGGACCGGGATGTAAACGAGTTGGGCACGGACTTCCGCGACTCGCCCCAAACCCGGTGCGCCAAAGCACACAACAACCGTCGCGCCAACAATAGCTATGGCGGGGAGGAATTCGGCCGCGCCCCTCTAAACGTCCGTGGCATCTACTTAATCCCACCTGCCGCCCCGCAAGGTAAAACGATATACAACATCGGCGACACCGGCCACGACCGCCGCAAGGCTGAGCGGCGGGAGCAACGCCGACGGATCATCGAAGGCCTGAAAAACGCTGGCGTGATCCGCGAGCCCGGGCAACCCGCAACGACGACCACCCAATCCAACAACACCGGCTCAACCACAACCACGAAGCCCGTCCCGAAGCCCAAGCCCAAGCAGCCGAAGGTGACCAAGCTGCCTAACGGCGACGTCATCACCGAGTACCCGGACGGCCGACGCGAGGTCAAGATGAAGAACGGCGACACCGTCACGACGCACAAGAACGGCAAGCGGGTCGTCACCAACGCCAACGGCGACACGACCGAGACCCACCCCAGCGGCTACCGCAAGACCACCAACCGCTACGGCGACGGGACCGCCCACTTCGCGGACGGCACACGGATCGACTTCAAGTCCTCCGGCGAAGCGACCCTGACCACCCCCGACGGCAAGAAGTACCACCGGATGCCCGGCAGGGGCTTTAAGGAGGTGGACTAAGCAGAAAACCCCCTTAAACCACCGCGTCTCTTCATCCATCTCCTGAAAAGCCCGAGGATTGCGATCCTCGGGCTTTTTCTTCCATTTCCTTGCGGCAGGGCTTAACATGACAGCCCCATTAAGGAGATGCCATGAAACCTCGATCCCTGACACATCTATGTATCGCGCTGATCGCGATGGGCCTGGTGGTATCGGCCTATGCAAAGAAAGACGCTGATGGCGAAAACGAGAAACCAAAACTCAAACCCATGACCGTGCAGATCAACGACGCGGCGGTAAGGACTTCGCCGAGCTTCCTGGCGGAAGTCGCGTCGGTGCTGGGGTACGGCGACAAGGTCGGGGTGGCGGAGCAGGGCGAGGACTGGATGAGGGTGGAGGCGGACGGCTCCGGCGCGGCGGGTTGGATGCACGCGTCGGCGCTGACGAAGAAGAAGATCAACCTCGAGGCCGGCGACAACGACGCCAACGTGAAAGCCAGCGAGGAAGAACTGACCGCCGGCGGGCGTGGCTACAACCAGGAGATCGAGAACGAGTTCCGCAAAGACAATCAGGAGCTTGAGTCGGCGTACAAGCAGTTGGACCGGATGACCGCGGATCAGGCCTGGCAGGCGTCGCGGGCCGACGTGATCCGATTTATGAATGAAGGCGGACTCAAGGGCCAGGCGGGGGGTGCCCGATGAAGACTCGACAGAAAACGGCATCTAGGCTGTTGATGGTGTGTCTCGCGTGTGTGACGGTAGCGGTGTTTGTTGTTCAGCCGGGGATGTCGCAATTCAGCATCGGGGGCGGACGCGACAACAGCGGGTTCAGCATCGACCCGATGCAGGCGTTCAAGACCGTCAAGAGCGCGACCGAGGCCCGGCAGGAGTACACCTACGCGCAGGAGTATTACCTGGGGCGTGCGATCGCGGCGAACATCCTGACGGAGTACACGCTCTATTCCGATCCGACGGCGACGCGGTACGTCACGCTGGTCGGGCAGACGGTCGCGGCCCACAGCGACATGCCGCAGACCTACGGCGGGTACACGTTCTTTATCCTGGACAGCGAGGAGGTCAACGCCTTCGCTGCGCCGGGTGGGATCATCTTCATCACCCGTGGGATGCTCAAGGCCTGCGAGAACGAGGACCAGCTCGCGGCGGTGCTGGCACACGAGGTCGCGCACGTGCAGCGCCAGCACGGGGTATCTCTGATCAAGGACAGCCGATGGAAGAAGTTCGGGACGGACGCGGTGTTCCTGGCGGCCTCGGGGTATGGCGGCGGTGACCTGGCGGCGGCGGTCGGGGTCTTCGGGGACATGGTCAAGGACGTCAGCCAGGAGATCATGGCCCAGGGCTATGGGAAGAAGCTGGAGAAGGAGGCGGACGCCGACGCGGTAGAGATCCTGCTGCGGGTCGGGTACGAGGCGCACGAGAGCGTGGCGTTGATGGAGAACATGCGGGAACAGTTTGTGAAAGGCGGGAAAGACTTTTCCAAGACGCACCCTAAACCCAAGGACCGGATCAAGACGATTAATAAGGC
>CBDUNP010000429.1:0-2813 GCA_965368605.1 uncultured bacterium
TGGCTGCTGCCCGGCGCGGATGTGCAAGCATGGCTGGCGGTGGTTGCCGAAAGCGGGCGACCTTTTGATACCGTCAAGATGCTTGTTGTGCCCACGTCGATGCGTGATCTGACGCCGGTCGGCGTATTACTCACGGGGCCGGACTGGAAAACCCGCCCGACACCCAACGCCCAACCCTACGGGTTATTCGGTGGCCGGTTATATCTGCCCACGCATGCGCGGCTTGACCCGGACCTTAGCGAAAACGAAATCGGCGAAGTGCTTAATACCCCGACGGCGGTCTTTCACCCTACGGTGGGCCTGGTCGGGTTCACCCCGAACGATATCGTGAACCCGCTGTCATTGATCCGTGTGTCGCCGGGCAAGCCTGCGCCATGGACCATGCCCGAATGCGCCCCGAGCCCGCCTGACCGTCTGCGATCCATCGAGCCGATCGAACAGCTCACCATTTTTCAGTTAGACCTTGAGCACGGCCAAGGGATCGGGGATAAACCGCCGAGCGAGCTCCCCCCCATCCCTGGCGAGAAAAATCCGGGGCCGATTAGAAAGGCGGGGCGCGGTAGCCTCCGTGGATTCGCGCGCATGGTCGGCTGGCTGACCTCCAAGGTGCCCGCCAAGGGGACCAAGCGAACTTGGATCAACTCTTTGGAAGACTGGGCCAACCGTCAAGATAGCGCGGCGAGTGGCGTCGATCAGGAGAAACGGAACCGAGAGATCAACCGGCTGCTCGACATGCTCAAGCGTTCCCCCGCCGAGGGGCTGTCTTATGCCATCCCGATGTCGGGGATGTCGATGTCGCGGGGGACCGGGACGGGCGGCAACAGCCTGGTGCGCCGCGGCATCGGATTCAGCCTGTCGAGCCTCTTCGGCAGCGGCCCGGGGGACCCGTGGGACATCGCGAACGAACAAAGACAGGCGCTGATCAAGACCTACCGCGAGCTCGCCGTGAAGGAAGCGCAGAACGGGAACTACCGACGGGCCGCGTACATCTACGGGACGTTGCTCGGCGACGTGGAGGCGAGCGCCCGTGTGCTGGAGGAGGGCCGATACTTCGACGAAGCCGCGGTGATCCTGCGCGACAAGCTCAAACAACCTCTCGCCGCGGCGCGCTGCCTGGAACGTGGCGGGCGGTACGGGGAAGCGATCTCGCTGTTTCTTGAACACAATGAATGGTTGGCTGCGGCGGCGATCCACGAGCGCCTGGATCAGATAGCCGAAGCACACCGCTGGTACCGACATGCGGCCTCACAGAAAGTTCGATCCCGCGATTATATTGCCGCGGCCAAGTTGCTGGAAGACAAGCTGGGAGATGTCCCGGAGGCGGAACGTGTCCTGCTCCTGGGCGCGATGCCGCCGTCGCGCAACCGTTCCTGCCAGGAACACTTTTTTGAATTGTCTGGCCGACACGGCCGGCACGATCGCGCCCGAGAGGTGATGGGACAGCTGATCGATGAGGCGGACCGTTCGCCCGTCGCGGGGACGCTGGCGCAGTCGCTGGCGAAGGCGCGGTCCAGATACCCCGATCAACAGTTGTGCGAACAGATGAATGAAGCGGTCATGAAGCTGACGGGCGAGCACCTCCCGGCCGAGCGTTCGGTGCCCGTGGCTGCGCAGTTCACCGAGTCGATGCGCAAGCTCGCGCCGGAAGACGATCTGCTGGCACGTGACCTTCAACGCTACCTGAAACGCTTGGATACCGAAGAGCCGGTTAAGCCGTCACCGAAACGGGTGTCGCGAGTCAAGTCAAAAGTCATCGAGCTCGATAAAACGCTCAGCATGCCCGCGGGAGCGTGGCACCGCCTGTACATGATTGACAGGTATTTGTGTGCGCTGGGAACGATTGACGAGGTTCCCGACCAACTGGTATTCGCATATATGAACAGCCCCAGCCAAGATACTACGATATGCGATCACATCACGAGTCGGACATGGGATGACCACGAAGGCTTTGAGCGTACTGTGTTGTGCGGCATGGCTCATGATTCTGTTGTGAAAATGCCACGACTCATGATTGCGGCAAGGGGTGCAGAACCGGTCCCGGAAGGCATCCATTCGATTAGCAATGATGGCCCAGACGTGTTGACTGGCACGCCGTCGTTCTTCCCCAGACACACGCTGGCGGTATCGGGGCACGTGCCGAACACGGTCTGGGTGTTGGCGGGCACGCTGGCGGATCAGCCCGAGTTGATCTTGAACTCGTACCGGTCAGGGAACCTGATCGACTCGATCAACGTCGAGCTTACGGCGGAAATATTGGGGGCCTTTGCAGATATGACCGAACCACCGATGATCTGCCTGCACGCCCGGCGTGAGGCAGTCGTGCTGACCCTCGGCCCGGTGCAGATTAGTTTCGTCGACGGCGTGCAAGGCCCGGTAGAGTTTGGTGAACCCACAAAACAGATCGCCGGGGCCGCGCCATTCAGCCGATCACGGTACGCCCTGGTCCACGAATGGGGGGTGAGCATGATCTGGAACTACGCGGGGCATCACAACACCCAGCTCGCCGCCCGGGACCTCACCCATCACGTGGCGGGGTTTACGAATAACGCCGGGCTGCTGGTGCTGGCCTACCCGGGGGGCTGCCGAATCCTGTCGTCCACCAAGGGGGAGCTGCAAAAAGTGGAACAACTCACCTGGCCGGGCCACCGCGCCAGGCAGCCGGTCGATGTCATACCGGTCGGCCGCGGTGATGACTTTGCCGTGTTGTTCGAGGACGGAACGATTCTCACCTATACCGTCCGTTCCCCTGTGAGCGCACGGCTTTGAGCCAACCAATCGGATTGCACCACCCGCGTGTTTCCACGCAGAGATCA
>CBDUNP010000430.1:0-2807 GCA_965368605.1 uncultured bacterium
TCAGCAGCTCCACCCCGACAGGCAGCATGGAGATCCGGTATTCGTCGGGTTTGGTCTCTTTGGGGACGCCAATAATCATCGCTAACTCCATACACGATGTTAAAACTGAACAACAAATAGAAAACGGTCAAGAACGCACACAAAGCACAGGCTATCGATAAACACTTTCAGCACCCCCGCCATTCGGAAGATGGCCGGTAAATGCATCCACAATATCGCTGAAGTAAACGCCCAACCCGACCACGTCGGCGCCGGCGCTGATGAAGCGGTAGCCCAGGTGGGTGAGTTGGTTGAGGGTGGCGGGGCTGCCGACGGTGCCGGCGAACTTGTTGTGTTTGATGCAGGCGTCGGCGACCTGTTGGCGTGCGTCGGCGATGCGTGGGTCGTCGAACTTCCCGGGGACGCCAAGGGCGTGGCTGTAGTCGCCGGGGCCGAAGAAGAGCATGTCGATGCCCGGGGTCTGGGCGATCTCGTCGAGCGACTCGACGGCCTGGGGGTCTTCGATCTGTGCGATGACGAGTTTCTGGGTGTTGGCGTGGTTGATGTAGGTTGCCAGGTCGACCTTGCAGTAGGCGCCGTCGGCGTTGCCGCCGTCCAGCGCGCGTTGGCCGATGGGGTGGAAGCGTGTCTGCCTAGCGATGCCTCGGGCGTCGTCGGGCGACATGACGTGGGGCACCATGATGCCGGCGGCGTCGATCTCCAGCGGGCGGATCAGGTCGCTGTAGCTGCCGCGTGGCACGCGGACGATCGCGTCGATGCCGTACGCCTGCGCGGCGCGGACGCCGTGCTCGATGTCGCGGACCGAGTTGGGGACGTGCTCGGCATCGAGCCAGACGGAGTCGAACCCACTGAGCGCGGCGATCTCCACGACACGCGGGTCCGACAGGTTCAGCTTGGTGCAGCTGACCACCCCGCCGGCACGCAGCTTCTCAAGGATACGGTTCGGGCGCAGCGTCACATTCACGTGAGGATCTCCTTGAGGTAGATACGTTCGCCGTTGCGGTTTCGGCTCTCGGTCCCGGCGATGATGATGGCCATCTGTTCACGCAACTGCTCAAACGGCTGGGGCTCAACGCCCGAGCGCAGGTACGACACGAACTCGACCAGCTGGCTCTTGAAGGCGTAGAACGTGTCGGTGAACCGGGCCTGCAGCAGGCCCTTGGTCCCGGCCACCTGCACGACGCCGAACGCGCCGTAGAGGTCGGCCTTGGTGACGAGTACGACGTCGACGCCCAGTTTGTGGCGGAGGTGGACGACGTTGGCGCCTTCATCGCCGGTGTTGGTGACCCATTCGTAGCCGCCGGCGGGCAGTATGCCGTACACGGACTCCAGCGCGTGGATGCCGTAGCGTTCCCAGGACTTGGCCATCAGCACGGTGACCGCGCGCAGCTCGCCGACCTCGGGCAGGCGATTGCGAAGGTCCGCGAACTCCCTGGCGTAGCGCATGCAGCTGCTGGACTGGAAGGGCTTGCGTTGATCATGCCATTCGGTGAACCGCTTGAGCCCATCACGGTGGTCGGTCAGGGGCTTG
Source organism: uncultured bacterium (assembly GCA_965368605.1). GTDB lineage: Bacteria > Planctomycetota > Phycisphaerae > Phycisphaerales > Phycisphaeraceae > JAJRRS01. The sequence continues at coordinate 1,532 of CBDUNP010000430.1, forward strand.
TCGATGAACACCGGCAGGCCCGCGTCGATGAAGGGCCGTGCGCGGTCGACGTGTTCGTGGCCGATGTCGGTGGCGATGATGACGGCGTCGACGTGGCCGATCACGTCTTCGGGCCGTTCGACGATGTTGGGGATGTACGCCGCGGCCGCGACCTGCCTGGACTGCGCCGGATCGTCGCACCAGACGTGGGTGACCTGCGCGCCGTCGATGCCCAGGTCCGCCTGCGACTGGGCGTTGAGGTATTCACCGATCACCGGGTAGCCGCAGTCGGCGATGACCTTGCGGTCGTACCGGCCGTTGATGATCGCCGACCAGCTGAACGGGTGGCCGTTGCCGTCGACCATGCCGAGCATCGCCAGGCGGATGTTGTCTGGATGAGTGACGAGGGGTTGTGTCATGGTGGTGATTACTTAGATCGCGGTGTAGCCGCCGTCGACGGGGAGGTTGATGCCGGTGACGTAGGCGGAGGCGTCGGACGCCAGGAAGACGACCGCGCCTTTGAGGTCGGTGTCGTCGGCCATGCGTCCAAGCGCGGTGCGTCGGCTGTAGCGTTCGACGAAGCGGGGGTCCTGGTCGTTGAAGAAGCCGCCGGGGCTCAGCGTGTTGCAGCGGACGCCGCGCGGGCCCAGTCGTGCCGCGACGTAGCGTGTGAAGTTGATCATCCCGCCCTTGTGGAAGAAGTAGTCCGGCGGGCTGCCCCAGCCAAGGCCCTCGTACAAGCTGTAGTCCGGCCCGACCATGCCCTGGATCGAGCCGATGTTGATGATGCTCCCGCCGTTCTGCTCAGCCATGTGATCGCCGAACGCCTTGGTTATCGAGAACAACCCGGTGGCGTTGACCGCCATGCTCTTGGCGAATGCATCCGCATCCGACGCCCAGTCGTTCATCGGCCGGAGCACCGCGTTGTTCACAAGCACGTCGAGCCTGCCGTGCTGCGCGAGGACCCGGTCACGCAGCGCGAGGATCGAGGATTCGTCCCCCTGATCCAACGCCTCGGCATGCACAGTCAAACCACGCTTCGCCCACGCATCGCAGTGCGGCTTAAGCGTATCAACGTCCCGGCTGGTCACGATCGTCGTCGCCCCGGCTTCTGCCAACGCCTCAACAATCTGCCGACCAAACAGCCCGCCCCCGCCGGTGACGATGGCGGTGCGGTTGTCCAACCTGAATGAATCAATGGTGGTTGTCATTTCGCGGCCACCAGTGCCGAGGTGGGCTTCACCATGATGTCGCGCCAGGCCGAGGCGTTGGACGCCGACCACAGCGCGGCTTCATT
>CBDUNP010000431.1:0-2801 GCA_965368605.1 uncultured bacterium
CGCCAGGCCAACCCGATGCTTTCCGCGGTCTGCCAGCCGACCGAAGAACTCGGCTACGAGGCGGGCTCGTGGATGCTCAGCGCCATCGGCGGCCGGGCCGAATCGCCGATCCGTCGCCTGCTGCCCGCCACGTTGGAAATCAATCAGACCACCGGCGTCCCGACTGGCGCCCCCGTGCGGGTTCAGCCCGACGGGATGCAATTGACATAGTGAGAAACCAACACAAGTCGTAACCCCGGCAACATTCGCCGGACTCGATAATCGGGGGCATGGCCTTGCGAAAAAAGCAGGCCGGATCAGACAGCTAGTTTTGCTGGCACGGCCGTGTGGACCGTGCTTCAGATTCACTTCACTTGGGAGGATTATACGATGACCCGTTTCACGACTTCACTTCTTCTGGCCGCTACCGCTTCCCTGACCCTGTCGCAGGCAGCAGACGCCGAAACGCTTCTGTTTGACTTCGGCCGCACTGACCTGCAGACCAACCCCGGCTGGAACAACGTCGTCCCCGCCACCGGCACCCTGTTCGCCACCTTCGACAGCAACAACAACCTGACCGGCACCGGTTTCGAGATCACCGACACCCTGTTCATCGCGGGCGAGCCTTCGCAGCTCGGTTCCGAAGCCCCCGCCGGCGACGCCGCGGCGTACCCCGTGTCGGCGACCGACGACTACTTCTTCGGCCACACCACCGCCTTCGCCGGTGCCGACCCCGACCCGACCGGCCAGTTCAAGCTGTTCAATCTGGACCCCTCCAAGACCTACGACTTCACCTTCTTCGCCTCAAGGCAGACCGTGAACGATACCCGCGATACCGCCTACGACGTCACCGGGCTTAACTCGTTGAGCGGTGTGCTGAACGCCTCGAACAACAACACCGAGGTTCTCAAGCTCTCCGGCATCACCCCGGACGCCAATAACGAGATCTTCATCGACGTGGCCCCCGGCCCGAACAACGACAACGGCAACGGGTTCTACTACATCGGCCTGATGCAGGTAGACGTCGTGCCTGAGCCCGCGTCACTGTCGCTGCTGGCCGCCTCCGGTCTGCTGGTCCTGGGCCGTCGCCGGGGGTGAGATGCCTGAAAAGGCGTTCACTTAACCCGACGACCCGGCTTCAACCACAGACTCAGATCATTAACTTTGGAGGCGATTAATCATGCGTTTTAAGAATACACTCCTTGGCATCCTGAGCGCGGCCACGCTCGCGGTGGCTCCCGCATTGGAGGCGGCGCCCCTGCATGTCATCTTCTATGGCAACAGCTTCACCTTCGGGGCCGGCAGCACACGCTCGGTGAACGATCTCTTTAAGGACATCGCCACCGCCGCCGGCCACGAGACCCCGTTCGTCCAGAGCGCCGCCGCCAGCGGGCAATCCATTAACTGGCACGTGGCGAACAACACCAACCCGATCTTCACGTCGATCCCCTTCGACAAAGACTGGGACTACATCGTGATGCAGGAGCACTCGACCAAGCTGACACGGGCCTTCACCGGTCCGCCGGCATACCCGGCCAGCGTTGAGGAGTCCAAGGACGACGTGGTCGACCTGCTGAACGTCGCACAGACCCGTAGCGCCGGGGTTCTGCCCGTGCTCTATGAAACCTGGGCACGCGGCCCGGGCCATGCCTTCTATACGGGCGGTTCGCCGATCTACCCCGGCGGCCCCTCCGAGATGCAAGCCGAGGTACGCAGCGGCTACGACCAGCTCAAGGCGTCACTGGATGCCGAACTCGGCAGCGATGCCGCCAAGATCGCCCCCGTCGGCGACGCCTGGGAAGAAGCAAACTGGAATCAGCTACACGCCGGGGACCTCTGGCACGCCCAGAACCGCGGCACGCTTCTGGCTGCGTTGGTGATCTACGGCACGATCTACGAGGATGAAACGACCAGTGATATCGACCTCACCGGTGTACTCGCCTCGTTAAACCTGGATAGCGCCGACGGCGCGGAACTCACCGCCGCCGCCGACGCGACCCTCGTCCCCGAGCCCGCGACCTTGGGCCTGATCGGCGTGGGTGTCCTGGCCATCGCCGGCCGACGACGCCTCGGATAACACGGACAGGCCTTCAGCTTTTGCTTCTCCCAAGTGCAGTGAGGTGTGAGTTCGGACTCATGCCTCACTGCATTTTTGTTGATATGTGAAGAGGCTTACTGACGCTTGCAGGCCCGGCCGTCGATCGTGATGCCGCCTTGAGCAATCATGCGGATCGCCTCGGGATAGGCCAGGCATTCCTCGGCAAAGACCCGGGCCGCCAGGGTGTCCGGCGTGTCATCGTCCATGACCGGGCAGGAGCGTTGCACGAGGATCGGGCCGGTGTCATAGGTCTGGTCTGCGAAGTGGACGGTGCAGCCGCTGACCTTGCAGCCGTTGGCGATGACGGCCTCGTGGACGTGATGTCCGAACATGCCCCGGCCGCCGAACGCGGGGAGCAGGGCCGGGTGGATGTTCAGGACCCGATAGCTGAACTCATCGGGGATCGATAGCAGGCACAGAAACCCCGCCAGGCAGACCAGGTCGACGTCCGCCCCCTTGATCTTCTCGAACACGGCTTGGGAAAACGAGGCGGTATCGGCGTGGTCCTTGCGAGAGACCAGATGCACCGGCAGGCCCAGGCCTTTGGCGGTGAGTTTGTCGTAGGCAGACTGATTCGAGCAGACCGCGACCGCCAGTTCGGCCTGCAATTCCCCGGCCGTGATCTTCTCCGCCAGGTTCACCAGCGTCGTCCCCCCGCCGCTGACCAAAACAGCCAATCGGATCGGATCGTGTCGCGGTTCAGGTACAACAGTCGGCATGGTCG
>CBDUNP010000432.1:0-2783 GCA_965368605.1 uncultured bacterium
GCGAGCTTGATGTTTCGACGGATCGGCGGGTTGTAGACCACCGCGTCGGACCAGGGGGCGTCGGTGCCACGGGCTTCGTCCAGGAAGCTGTTGACGTCGTTGATCACCTCGTTGGCGAGGATGGTGTTGCCCTCATGCATGCACAGGACGACGCCGGCGACGCTTAGCTGGGGGTTGATCCCCTGCTTCATCATCGAGATCGTTTCGAAGAGCTTGCCCAGGCCTTGCAGGGCCAGGAAGTGCGCCTGCATCGGGACGATCACTTCGCCGGCGAGCGTCAGCGCGTTGACGGTTAGCAGCCCCAGGCTTGGCGGGCAGTCGATCAGGACGTAGTCCGGGCGGTCGTTGGTCGCTGCGTCCCGCGGCAGGTTGGGGTTCCCAAGCAGCGGTGCGACTTTCTGTTTCAGCACGGTTTGCGCCATCCCCGTGACGACCTTGTCGGCAAGTTCGGCTTCGACGCCGGCGAGGTTGACCTCCGCCGAAAGGATCGTGAGTCGCCCGTCGTCGGTCACGGGCTTGACGACCTGGTCCGCGGTGGTGCCGGGGTCGGTCAGCAGGTCGTACATGCTCTTGTCGAGTGTGTCGGGGTCCACGCCCAGCGACAGCGACAGGTGGGCCTGGGGGTCCAGGTCGATCATCAGGACGCGCTTGCCCATCCGCGCCAGGCCCGCGCCGAGGTTGGTGCATGTCGTGGTTTTGCCGACGCCGCCCTTCTGATTCATCAAGGCGATGATGCGCATCGGCGCGTTGTCGGATGGATCGTCTTGCTTGATCTTCGGCGGATCAGCGCTCGGCGTCTGGATCGGTTGGATATCGGGGGTGATGATCGGCGTGATATCGTGCGCGACGGGCTCGGCCGACGTTGGCTCGGTCGCGGGTGGTTGTGGCGATTGCGTTGGCTCGACCGCTTGTGAATCGTGTTCGGCCGCAGCGTGCGTCGGCATGGGCGCAGATGGTTCAGCCGACGCGACGGGTTGAGGTTGTTCCGTGGGTGACGCGGCCTGAGTCTGTGGCGCATCGGCGGCGCTGGAGGGACCGGGGGCACCGGGGGAGCTCGTTGGGGAATCCTGGCTTCCGGGGGCGGGTGTGGCTGGGATGTAAGGGGTATTGGTCGCGGTCACGCGGACGCCTCCGTGCGTCTATATAAGACTCAGTGTGCGGTGAGTATAGCACGTTGACGGTTTTGATCGAGCTTTTTAGCGGACCCATGTGATTTTCTCCGTGGAAAGCCCTGTCAAACACAGACTTGGCAAACCGGCGACGGCCCGCTAATCTACTTGGCCCGGCGGGGTCGCGCGTGGGGCGTGACGCCGCTAAGTTGCTTGTTAACAAGAGGATAACATCACATGGCCACCACCGGTACGATCTCCCAGGTCATCGGCTCGACCTTTGACGCTCAGTTTCCTGAGAATGACCTGCCCGAAATTTATAACGCGCTGCGCGTAAAAGGCAGCCACAACGGGATCGACATCGACCTGGTCGGCGAGGTGCAGCAGCACTTAGGCGGCGGTCAGGTCCGCGCCGTCGCCCTGGGCACCACCGACGGCCTGTCCCGCGGCATGTCCGTGGAAGACACCGGCGACTCCGTCTCCGTCCCCGTCGGCGAAGAAGTCCTTGGCCGCGTCTTCAATCTCCTGGGCGAGCCCGTCGACAAGATGGGCCCGGTCAACGCCAAGAAAACCCGCGCGATCCACCAGCCTCCCCCGAAGTTCGTCGACCTGAACCCCAAGACCCAGATCCTCGAGACCGGCATCAAGGTCGTCGACCTGCTCTGCCCCTTCGTCCGCGGCGGCAAGATCGGCCTGTTCGGCGGTGCGGGTGTGGGCAAGACCGTCATCATCCAGGAAATGATCGCTCGTATCGCTCGTGAGCACGGCGGCTACTCCGTGTTCGCTGGCGTCGGCGAGCGGACCCGTGAAGGCAACGACCTCTGGCGCGAAATGGCCGAGGCCCAGTTCACCGACGCCGAGGGCAACACCAAACGCGTCCTCGACCGTGTCGCCATGGTGTTCGGCCAGATGAACGAGCCCCCCGGCGCCCGTCTCCGCGTCGCCCTGGCCGGGCTTACGATGTGTGAAGAGTTCCGTGACTCCTCCGGTAAAGAAACGCTGCTGTTCGTCGACAACATCTTCCGCTTCACGCAGGCCGGCTCGGAAGTGTCCGCGCTGCTCGGCCGTATGCCTTCCGCGGTGGGTTATCAGCCGACGCTGTCCACCGAGATGGGCGAGCTCCAGGAACGCATCACCTCGACCGACAAGGGCGCGGTGACTTCGATCCAGGCCGTGTACGTCCCTGCGGACGACCTGACCGACCCCGCTCCCGCGACGACGTTCAGCCACCTCGACGCGTTCGTCGTGCTCGAACGTTCGGTTGCCGAGAAGGGCATCTACCCTGCGGTGGACCCCCTGACCTCGACCAGTCGTATCCTGGACCCGGGTGTGCTCGGCGAAGAACACTACGCCGTCGCCCGTCAGGTGCAGTCGATCCTCCAGCGGTACAAGAGCCTGCAGGACATCATCGCGATCCTCGGCGTCGACGAGCTTGCCGAAGAAGACAAGCAGATCGTCGGCCGGGCCCGTAAGATCGAACGCTTCCTCAGTCAGCCGTTCTTCGTTGCCGAGCAGTTCACCGGCTTCCCAGGCATCTACACCTCGCTCGCCGACACGCTCGACAGCTTCAAGCGTCTGTGCGAAGGCGAAGGCGACGACATCCCCGAAGGCGCGTTCATGTACGTCGGCACCCTCGACGACGCCCGCGCCAAGGCCGAGAAGATGGCGGCGTCT
>CBDUNP010000433.1:0-2763 GCA_965368605.1 uncultured bacterium
GCTGGTTCTGCTCGCCCATGCCCTGGGCCATCTCTTCGCTGCTGGCCGCGATCTGTGTGGCGGCGCCGGCGACCTCGTGCGAGGTGGCACCAACTTCTGCGATCACACCATGGATTTTTTCTACGAACGTGTTGAACCATCGGCCCAACTCGCCCAGCTCGTCCTTGCGGTCCTGGTCCACCCGCTGAGTCAGGTCCCCCTCACCTTCTGCGATGTCCTTGAGGCGCTCGACCAGTAGATTAATAGGCTTAGAGATTATGCGTGCGAAGAAGAAAGCAATCACACCGACGACCAGCGCCGTTGCCACGGTCACGACCATCAGTAAAGCCCGGATGGTATTGATCTGCGCCATCGACTCCGCTTCCGAGACGCGGACCAGCGCCGACCAACCCAGGCCCTTGTACCCCAAAGCACCTTCGCTGTGGGACCAGCCGCTGGTCTGCCACAACTGCTTACGCGCGTGCAAGCCTCTGCCCGACCCGCTATTACCTTCCACCGCAGACTTCGCCGAGGCCACATCTTTCTCGACGAGATTCAGCTTCAGGACGACGTTGTCCATATCACGGTTCACGGCACTGCCGTTAGTCGTCGGATCGCAGTCAACAATCACCCGGCCATGCCTGTCAAGCAGTGTAAGCTCCGCAGAGCCCAGGCCTTCCGATTTGAGTTGGTCATAGGTCACAGCAAATATATCTTCAACCAGGCTCCACTTCGCGTAGTTCTTCCAAATAGCGATGGTTTCCCCGTCCGCACCTATCACCGGCGCACTGTAGCCCAGCACCAGCCCCTCGTCGCCGTACACCTTCTGCACGATCGAGTCCACGTGCAGGTCTTCTACGACCGTGCCCGTGAGTGCGTCGCTAGCCAGGAATCGACCCGCTTTCGCGTCCTGGAACCACTTCGCCCCGGCGAAGTTGTGCCCATACACAAACGCGGTGTCGATCTTCTGACCCGAGTCGTCTCGGGAGTTGACCGCGATCACCTTGCCTTCCAGATCGACCAGCACCGTCAGGTAGTAGATGTCGTAGGTATCTACATAGCTGTTCATCGCCTGCACGATCGGCGAGGACTCACCGGGTTGATACCACTGGGTGGTATCGCGTACCACGGTGTTCAGACCAAACGCCTGCACGTCGCCGTAGCGCTCGAACAGGTTGCGTTCAACCGTCTCGACAAGCCCGGCCGCCACGCGCTTGTACTGGACACCCAGCCCTTCCGCCATCTCACCGGTTGCGCGCCATGTGATAAACGACGCGACCAGGGCGGGAACAAGGCCTGCCAATAATAAAACGATAATCAATTTAGTTCGAATCTTCATCGCCGTTCCTCCTGATGGGTCCCCCCCCATGAGGACGTGTCGATCCGACGGCCTAAACACGAACCGCGCGGACATTTAATTCAATGTACGAAACACCAAACCCTGACGGATTCAAAAAACCCTGAACCACTGCCAGACTTGTGGAGGTGATAAAAGGGTTCGACGTGGAATAACTGAAAACCAGCGCCGGCCCGCAACGACCACCCCCGCCCCCTTATCGACCTTTCAGAACCTTCATTTAAGGTCGGTATCGCCGGTCCACAAAAATATTCTTCCCGCTTCATCACAGCCCCACCCCGCGCGGGTCCAAGATCAACATAAAGATCAAACTCGGCAACGATTTATGAACGTCATCACGCCGGCTGTGCTCACGCTCGCGCCCAACCTTGTCGAACCTCGCCAGCGATATTAAGCTACCGATAACCGGATGATATGGTCCTTGACTAAACCCCGTCGTCCGCCGCGGTGGTATCTTGTTTCACAACCTGAATACGTCACTTGGAGTACCCAGCATGTCCAGCACTACGAACTCAGATCAGATGCAATCCGCCCTTCAGGAGTCGCGCAAGTTCCCGCCGCCCGCCGCACTCGCCGCCGAGGCACACATCGGTAGCCCCGAGGCCTACGAGACGCTGCATAAGCGATCCATCGACGACCCCGAGGGGTTCTGGGGCGAGGTCGCGCAGGAGATGCACTGGTTCAAGCCCTGGGACAAGGTGCTGGAATGGAACTGCCCGGATGCGAAGTGGTTTATCGGCGGGCAGACCAACCTCAGCTACAACTGCCTGGATCGGCAGGTCAACGACGGGCTGGGCGACCAGACCGCGATCATCTGGGAGTCCGAGGCGGTGGACGCCGACGGCAAGCCCACGGTGCTGAACCTGACTTATGCAGACCTGCTTAACAAAGTCAGCAAGTTCGCCAACGCGCTAAAGAAGCTGGGTGTGAAGAAGGGCGATGTCGTCACGATCTACCTGCCGATGATCCCCGAGCTCGCGATCGCCATGCTCGCCTGCGCCCGTATCGGTGCGCCGCACTCGATCATCTTTGGCGGCTTCTCCGCCCAGGCCATCTGCGACCGCGTCGATAACTGCGACAGCAGGTTCCTGATCACGGCGGACGGCGGCTGGCGTCGCGGCAAGAGTGTGCCGCTGAAGAACAACGCCGACGGCGGGATGGAGCTGACCGACAAGATCCAGACCTGCGTGGTCGTCAAGCACGCCGACATCGACATCCCCATGAAAGACGGGCGTGACCTCTGGTATGACGATGTGATCGCGGACGTCTCCGACGACTGCCCCGCCGAGCCGATGGACGCCGAGGACCTGGCGTTCATCCTTTATACGTCCGGCTCCACGGGCAAGCCCAAGGGTATCATGCACACCACCGGCGGGTACATGGTCTACACCTACCTGACCAGCAAGATCAGCTTCGACCTGCACCCC
>CBDUNP010000434.1:0-2750 GCA_965368605.1 uncultured bacterium
GGGCTTGCAGGAACCGCCGTACTGGATGCGTGTCGCGTTGGCGACGTCGTCGTTGTAAAGGAACGCCAGCGCCTTCCGGACGGCGTCATGGGTGTTCTGTGCGTCCTGGGAGGTCGCGGTCTTGCCGGTACCGATCGCCCAGACAGGCTCGTAAGCGATGGTGATTTTGGCCATCTGTGTGGCGCTGACGCCCGCCAAGCCGTAGCCAAGCTGCCCGGTATTGATCGCATCGGTCTGGTTGGCTTCGCGCTGCTCGATCTTCTCGCCGATGCAGAGGATGACCTCCATGCCGGCTTCGAGCGAGGCGAGGACTTTCTCGTTGATGAGGATGTCGGACTCGCCGATGACGTGGCGTCGTTCGGAGTGGCCAATGAGTACGACCGAAGTGCCGACGTCCTTGAGCATGTCCAGGCTGACCTCGCCGGTGAACGCGCCGTTGGGCTGGTGATAGAAGTCCTGCGCGCCCAGTTGGATGGGGCTGTTTTTGGCTGCCAGGGCCTGCCCGACCTTTTCCAGATAGGGGAAGGCGGGGAAGACGGTGGCCTGGACCTGGTCGCCGGCGGTGAAGCCGTCCGCGAGGCTGGAGGCGAGTTCGACCGCCTGGCTGCCGTTGAGGTTCATCTTCCAGTTACCGCCGACGTAGGGTTTGCGCGCTGACACCTTAGTCTCCAATATTCAGAGGGTTCGTCCGGGGGTTCGTCCGGGCCGAGCATTATACAGGAATCGCGGGGCCTTGACTCGCGGTTGATGGCCTGGATGCGGCTATTGGGGTAGACGAACCGAGCCGGGGGATATGGCGCAAAATCAGCAGGCGGGCGAAGGGGATGCCCGTTAATCGTGCTGGTTATGGGGTTTTCATCGGGCCGGGTCAGGCGGGAGTGGCTGAGGCCGTGGGGACGACCTCGACAGGGGCTTGATTGGCCTTGGCGGGGGCTTGCGGGGCCACCAGGGGCGTGATCTCGCAGCCGGTCGCCAGGAGCTTCTGGGCCCCCTTGGCGTTGAGGTCCTTGATGACCTTCTTGACCAGCCGACGGAGGTCCTTGGTTTTGACCTGGTCGTCGGTTTCCAGGCACTGGCTGCCGTCGCCGGACAGGACACGGACCCGAAGGCGGAACCAGTGGGCGTCGGCGTTGCGTTTAGCAGGCGTCGGTGGCTGCTTGGATTGCTCGGCAAGCACCGCGATGGGGCTGTGGCAGTCGCCGCCGAGGCCCGCAACGACCTGGCGCTCGGCGTGGACGGCGGTCGAAGCCTCGGGGTTATTCAGCGGCAGGCAGCGCGTCAGGGTGACGTTGTCATTGGCACGGCACTGGACGGCAAGTGCCCCCTGGCAGGCGGAGGGCATGATCTGCTCGACCGGGAGGGCGGCCTCGGTGTATTCGGTGAGCCCCAGCCGGTTCAAGCCAGCGAAGGCGAGGAGGGTTGCGTCGTAACGCTTTGCCCCGTCAGGCTTGAGGACTTGATCGATGCGTGTCTGGACGTTGCCGCGGAGCAGGTCGATCTTGAGGTCGGGTCGCAGCTTAAGGAGTTGCGCGGCACGCCTTGGGCTTGCGGTGCCGATGACTGCGCCATTAGGCAGATCGTCGATGCTGGTCAGGCCGTTAGGTGTTACCAGGCAGTCTCTTGTGTCGGCGCGGCGGGGGACGGCGGCGAGTACCAGCCCCGTCGTATCGGTCGCGGGGAGGTCCTTGAGGCTGTGGATGGCGATGTCTGCTTTATTTTTAAGCAGCAGTTGTTCGAGGTCGCGTGTGAACAGGCCTTTGCCGCCCTTGTCGGCGAGAGATTGGCCGATGGCTTTGTCGCCCTGTGTCTCGACCCAGACGTATTGCACGTCGATCTTGGGGTGCAGCTTTTTAATTCGGCCACCAACGATCTCGGCTTGGATCTTTGACAGGGGGCTGCGACGTGCGGCGATCACTATGGGTTTTTGGCTTCTTCTCAAGTTCGTGTGCTCCCACCGAGCGATACTATAACGTCAAAATGACGTGTTGTGTTGGTTGAATGACTGAAAAAACAGCAAGAAATATCGTGTCACGGCACACGCCCGATCGGTGGCGTGGGGGAGCGATTAAAAACAATTTGCAACGATTATGCAAGCCGTGAATGTTGTATCGGCGTCTAGTTTTTGTCTTGACTTGGGCGTAAGGATTTGCTACCGGAGGGTGGTTCCTGGACGCGAACGGGTCGTACGGGTCGCGGCCGTCGCCGGGTTTGTGGTATTAATGATTCTTGTTGTGATAGACCCTTTACCCTTCACCCGGAGAGATATCCATGCCAAGACTGATCCGCTGCGAAGCGACGGGCCCGATCGAGATACCGCCACAGGAAAAGAGTGTCTGGGTATGCGCCTGCGGGCTCAGCCAGAACCTGCCGCACTGTGACGGCAGCCACAAGTTGTGTCGCAAGAACGAAGAAGACGGGAAACTGCATGTGTACGACAAAGACAGGAAGCAGGTGGTTGAGGTTCGCGAGGATGACGTGTAGGGCTGGGGTATTGAGGCGTTTGGGTTTGTGATTGATGATGCGAAGCAGTGGGGGGTTAAGCGTGAACGACGCAGGGGGATAAGGCTCGTAAAGTTGTGTAAAAGGTGAGTGGCAGGTGGTACACTCTTGATTAAGAGTAGTTTTGTGGTGGGTGTGTGGGTTCCTATTTGTTACGTCCGGCTGGGTGGGCCCGGCCCGTGTCACCAGTTGATACAAGGAGCGAAGTGATGAGGCAGCTAATGAATCGGTGCGGGTCGCGTGTTTTTGTG
>CBDUNP010000435.1:0-2750 GCA_965368605.1 uncultured bacterium
AGGGGGTTAATCCATCCCTAATATCGGCTTTATCGGGTCGGTGACCAGCTCAAGCAGCTCGCCGCTGAGGCTGGCCCCCCGGTCCGCTATGGAAGAACGCTCACCGGTCCAGGTCAATTGCACCTGTTTTTCGGGGTTCTCGCGGTCGGCCTTGAGGACGAAGAGGTCACGCAGGGTGTACTGGCCGGAGTCGCTGACGCGGTCGACCTCGCTGATCTGGGTGACGACCCGCCGCCCGCCGATGTGTCGGCTCATGTGCACGACCAGGTCCACCGCCGAGGCGATCTGGCTCCGCAACGCGAACAACGGCAGGTCGACCTCGCTCATCATGGCCATGGTTTCCAGACGGCTGAGTGTATCTGCGGGGCTGTTGGCGTGGAGCGTGCCCATCGACCCGCCGTGGCCCGAGGTCATCGCCTGGATCATGTCCAGCGCCTCGCCGCCACGTACCTCGCCGATGATGATCCGGTCGGGCCTCAGCCGCAGGCTTGATTTGAAAAGCTCACGGATCGTGACCTCGCCGCGGCCGAACCGGTCCGGCTGCTGCGCTTCTAACGAGATCAGGTGATTCTTTTGCAGTTGCAACTCGGCGGAGTCTTCAATCACCACGATACGTTGGTCGTTGGGGATGAAACTCGACAGCGCATTGAGCAAACTAGTCTTGCCGGAACTCGTGCCGCCTGCGACGAGCAGGTTCTGCTCGGCGTTGACCGCGAGCTTCAGGAAGTCGCGTGCCTGCACGCTGAGTGTGCCCAGCTCGATCAGCCAGTCGATGTCCAGCACCATCGGGCTGAACTTGCGGATGGCGACGCTCGTCCCGTTACGGGCACACGGGGCCTTGGCGACGTGGACACGCGAGCCGTCAGGCAGCCTTGAATCGACCAAAGGCTGGTCGTCGCTCAGCGATCGACCGGTGAATTGCAGGATGTTGTTGATCGCCGCCTCGTAGGCCTCGTCATCCGCAAACCGGGCGTCGGTCTTGACGACCTTGCCGTCCTTCTCGATGTAGATGTCGTCGGCCCGGTTGATCATGACCTCGGTCACGCCGGAATCATCCAAGTACGCCTTGATCGGCGCCAGGTGGTGCTCAACGGTGCGTACGAATAGCTCGTGAGAGGGCATGTCTATAGTTTAGCAGGTCGCCACCGGTGATGGCTTGAGAGGGGGGGAGGCTAAACCGCAAGCGGTGACTGAGGCACGCAGTGGTGGGCAGTTATCAGATCGCTTCGGCGAGCCGCTGGGGGCGGGCGTAGCGGACGGCGACGTGCTGGGTGTCGCCGTGGCCCAGGCTGCGGACGATGGTGGCCTCGACGAACTCCTCCGAGACGAGCATCCCCTGAGTGGGGTTGTTGAGGATGCCGATCTGGACCTTCTGCCCCTTGGTCAGCAGGCGGGGGTGTTCGAGCATGAGCAGGGCTCCGCCGTCGGACACGTCCTGTGTCGTCCCGGGGATGTACTTGCCAGCGGTCTGCTCGCATTTGAGCTTGACCTGATGGTGGGCGGGCATCCGTGGGTCGCGTCTTCGTTCGGGTGTGGTCATGGTTTGGTTTTCGCTGGGCCGTAAAGTCTGTAGGGTCTGTATCGGTTACACCTGCGAAAGCTCTACAGCGGCTTGACCGGGGCAGATGGATTTTGATTCATGGGTCCGATAGTTACCCGCACGAGAGGGCGTCACGCATGGCAGCCGCAAATACCGTCATCACCGTGACCATGAATACCGCGATCGACCGTGTGTTGAAGGTCCCTGGATTCGTGGTCGGCGGGCACCTCCAGGCCGAGTTGGTGAGTCAGACGCCGGCCGGCAAGGGGGTGAACGTTGCTCGCGCTCTGGCACGGTTGGGCCGGTGTAGCACGGCGACGGGGTTTGTGGGGGAGGATCAGGCGGCCGGGTTCAAGGCATCATTTAATACGGCTGATGGTTCGGGCCGGGTGGATAGCCAACTGATCCCGGTGCGGGGCTCGACCCGTGAGAGCATCACCGTCGTAGACCCGGCGACGCAGACCGATACGCACCTTCGGATGCGCGGCTACACGGTGACGGCTGATGACCTCAGTCGTTTGTCGCAGACCCTCAGCCGGCTGGTCGACGCTGGCGACGTGGTGGCGTTTACAGGGTCGCTGCCCGAGGGGATGGATCGGTCTGCCTTGATCGGCCTGATCACCCAGACGCAGGCGGCGGGGGGGCGGGTTGTGCTGGACCTTAACGGTCAAGACCTGGGCGCGGTGTTGAAGTCGGTCAAACAACCGACGTGGATGGTCAGCCCCAACCGCGGAGAGTTTATGGAAGCGGTGGGAGGCGAAACGGGGTCGGACGTGTCCTCGTTGGTGTCAGCGGCGCGGGAGGCTTGCGGGGTGTGTGGCAGGGTGCTGTTGAGCATGGGCGAGGCGGGGGCGTTGATGGTCACGCCGTCGGCGGTGTTTAAGGGGGTGTGTCAGGTCGCGCCAGGCAGGGTCATCAATACCGTCAGCGCGGGAGACTGCCTGCTGGCCGGTGTGCTGGACGCGCAGCTGCGCGGGCTCTCGCCGCAGGACGCGCTGCGTCAGGGGTTAGCGGTCGCGACGGCGAGCACGTTCAACCACGAATCGGCGATGTTCAATCAGCAGGACGTCACAGCGCTGGTCGCTTCGACCGAGATCGAAGCGATGTGACCCGTCTGGATAACCCAGCGACTCCTTAGAAAACTCAACGACGCCGCATGGCCGCGAGTCCGCCGACGCAAAGGAGCATAAGCGTGGCGGGCTCGGGGATG
>CBDUNP010000436.1:0-2748 GCA_965368605.1 uncultured bacterium
GCCCGGGCCTGCACACGATCGGCCGATGGGAGGTCCAGGTCGGCGACGACCTTGCTGCGTGGGCGCCGGGCAAGACCCACCTGCTGGGGTCCGCAATGAGCATGCCCCAGGCCGCGGCTAATCTGAAACGTGAGCTGAATCTTTCTGACCAGGACATCGCCACGCTCACCCGCGATAATCCCGGGCGGGTGATTAAGTAGTCGTCAACGTTCCGATCAGATTATTCGGCAGCGGACCGGTTGATGGATTCCACCTGAGCATGCGTCTGCCGGTTTCGGACGATCACGTCGTTGATCCGCTTGGTTGCTACGCGCAACGCGGCCGGCGGCGGTGCAGCAGCGTGACGCCCGAACCCCACAACATCAGCGTCGCCGGTTCGGGGATGTTGGGGGTGACGGCTGTGGGCGGGGTGCCTGCGTTCCAGTTGGCCAGGACGAAGTTCAGGTCGCTGATGCCGATGAACCCGTCACCGGTGGGGTCCGCCAGCGGGTCGGCGGGCGGGACGTTCTGGTTCCAGTTTGCCAGGACGAGGTTCAGGTCGCTGATGCCGACGAAGCCGTCGGCGTCGATGTCGCCGGGGAGGGTCGGTCTAGTAAATAACGCGATGTCGTTGCCGTCGCCCGCGGCATAGGTGATGCGCAGGTCCAGGTGGCCGAAGCTGCCGACCACGGCGAGCTCATCGAGCCCATCGAATTGCCCGGTCAGCGTGCCCGCGACGGAGATGATGTCGAACCACTGGTTGACGCCGAGGGTGAAGCCATCGATCAGGAAGACATCGAGCACGGCGTTGCCGAGCGTGAGGTCGCCGAGGATATCCAGGTGGTCGAACTCGGTGCCCTGGGTCAGGCCGGCGAGTTCCAGCTCGAGATCGCCGGCGTTGAAGTTGTAGTTGCCGACGATCTGCATGACGCCTGGGGAGAGCCCCGGCGCGTTGGTGCCGCCTTGCTGAGTCAGGTCGCCGTCGAAGGTGCCGACCTTTAGCTCACCGCCGAAGAAGTTGAAGGTGCCGCCGTGCCTGTGATCGACCGTGCCTGCGGTGAGCGTGCTGCCGTTGCCGAGGGTGATCGTCTGTGTGGAAACGATCGCGAGCGTGTTATCGACATGCAGCGAACGCCCGCCGCTGAAAGTCTTGGAAGTCGCGCCCATCACCGTGTTGAGCCGGGAGGAGTTGGCGATGTTGAAAACGTTGTCCTGGAAGCGGAGTGTTCCGCCAGTGAATTGGAAGTTGCCGTACAGGCTGCTATCCAGGTGGATGTGCATGGTGGTGAGTGTGCCGCCCTGGAGGCGCAGGGTGCCTATACTGCCCGGGGAGCCGGGGGAACCATCCGAGGCGAAGCCGCCCGCGCCGTCGCCGCCGTCGCCGCCGTCGCCGCCCGCGAGGTTGATGAGGCTGGAGGTGAAGACGAGCTCGCCGCCTAAGATGTTGATGTCGCCGCCGTTGCCGCCGCGTCCGCCGTTACCGCCGTTGCCGAAGGTGACGAAGAAGGAGTCGCCGTCGCCACCGTCGCCGCCATCGCCGCCGAGGAGGTTTAGTGGGCCTTGGATGGTCATCTTGCCATCGTATATTTGCAGGGTTCCGCCGTTGCCGCCTTGTCCACCGGCCCGGCCGTTGCGGTTGACTGAATTGCCGTCGCCGCCTCGTCCGCCGTCTCCGCCTAAGGCCTGGATGATGGTATCGGCCAGTTCGCCGCCGTAGATGTAGGCCCTGCCGGCGGACGTGCCGTGGTTGCCGCCCTGTCCGGCCCCGACGGGTAGGGCGTTCGTGCCGTTCATACGAACGAAGTTGCCGTCGAAGCTCAAGAGCCCGTCATATAGACGCAGGTCACCCCGCCCAAGGTCCAGGTCGTCGCGGTGGTTAAGCGTGCCCAGGCCGCGCTTAGTGAAGTCCAGGTCGGTTGTGCTGACGTTGCTGGCGGTGACCTCAAAGATAGCGGAAGCGTCCGCGATATCGATCGTCGCAGAAGATGTTGTGAAGTTGAGCGTGCGAGACGTGGCACCGGTGTCGGCCCCGGTGATCCGGAGGTTGCCGCCGGCGAACGTGACCTGCCCGGCCGCTGCGCCGAGTGTTTCGCTGGTCGTGGCTTCAAGCGTCCCGCCGAGGATCGTGGTCCCGCCGGCGTAGGTGTTTGTCCCTGTCAGGGCGACCGTCCCGGAGCCCACTTTCTGCACCGAGCCGAGCCCGGAGATGTCGGCATCAACACTGCCGCCCACGTCTTCAAGCCCGACAACGACCAGGCCGTCGTTGGCGATGGTCGGCGAGTCGAACACCCCCGCGCCCAGGTTCAGCGTGCCGCCCGCCGACACCGACGTGCCCAGCGGCGCTTCGAGTGTCTTGCCGGTCGTCAGGTCAATCTGTGTCGAAACCCCCGTCGGACCGACCGCGAACACCTGCCCGGTCAGCCCGAACGTCCCACCCGTCCAATTAAGGGCGTCCCCGTTAATCGGGTTGATCGTCACGGTGCGGTAGACCCCGTCCACCAGCTGGATCTGCCCATTAAAAATGTCAGTTGCAAAAACCTCAACGACCGTGTCGGGGTTCTCGACAAAGATCGTAGGCACATCGCCCGAGGCGCTATCAATCGTTAATGAATCCAGCCCGGTCACGTTCCCGCCGAACTCAAGCTCGCCGTAGACCTCGATCGAGCTGCCGGTCATATCGATACTGGAGATGCCCGCTCGGCCGACAGCCGGCGTCGTGTCAACCTCAATGAAGGTATTGGACACGCTGCCGCCCGAGAGCGTGCTGGC
>CBDUNP010000437.1:0-2734 GCA_965368605.1 uncultured bacterium
CCCATGTTGCCGTGGGCGGGGACCCAGCCGTTGTCGACGTCGGGGAAGTCGATCTTGCAGTTCTCGCATTTCTTGTCGCTGTGGAAGCGAATTGGGCACCAGAAGCTTTCGACGTTGCGGAGCATCTCCGTGCCCAGCGACCAGACGCCGGTCATCCAGTCGCAGTAGAGGCACCAGATCAGGTCGTGGCCGACGAGCCCCTCGAACTTCTGGCGGGAGACGTTGACCCATTCCGAGCTCTTGTAGGGCGGGAGCTTCACGACCCAGGTCAGCGGGGGGTAGACGACCCACTCGGCGATGCGCACCAGCCAGAACAGCGGGACGGCCAGCGCGGTGATCCACAGGGCCAGATGGTTGCGGAATCGGCCGACGGATTTGTTCAGGGCGTGGACGATGCGCGGGCCCTTGCGTGCCTCGGGGTTGGCCAGCTCGTGCAGCAGCACCCATATCTGCAGGCCGATCACCTGCCCGGCGATCGCGGCGATCAGGCCCAGCCAGCAGCCGACCACCAAGCCGACGATCATCGGGGCGACGGTGAAGTAGGTGATCATCAGGTCCAGGCCGATGCCGTGGCAGAACCAGCGCGACACGGCTTTGCCCGGCGAGCCGAGCTTGGGTAGCAGGTGCAGGACGCCCGCGCCGATGAGTAGAGAGAGTGCAACCAGGCCCGTGATCGTGAGATAAGTAGTCATGGCTACAGGATACCCGGGAATCTGTGAGGCAGGGGGTGGTCGTAAGGCCGCAAAGTAATAGCTGCTTTTTGATGGCAGCCAGTGTTGTTTTCGTCTCCCCCGCGCAGGCGGGGGGCCAGATGGTAGCCAGACTGGATTCCCCTCTGCACGGGAATGACGAAGATCGCTGTGCGAGCGGTATTAGGCGGGTTGAAGTTTGCCGACCGCCTCGAGTGCGGAGCGCATCGCGACGGCTTTGTCGAGTGATTCCTGGTATTCCCCGGGCGGGGTCGAGTCCGCGACGATGCCGCCGCCGACCGCGTAGTCGACTTGGCCGACGCCGTCGTTCATCTCGCAGAGCAGTGTGCGGATCGCGATGTTGAAGCAGGCTGTGCCGTCGTGGACGTACCCGATCGCGCCGGTGTAAGGCCCGCGGCGCACCGGTTCCAGCTCGTCGATGATCTGCATGGCCCGGACCTTGGGCGCACCGGTGATCGATCCGCCGGGCATGAGCGCTTTGATCAGGTCGATCAATCCCTTACTCGGATGCAGCGACCCCGTCACGGTGGCGGTCGTGTGGTGGACGGTGGGGTGGCTCTCGATCGTGCGCGGCTCCGGTACTTTTACAGACCCATACGCACACACCCGGCCGAGGTCATTCCGCAGCAGGTCCACGATCATCGTCAGCTCGGCGCTGTCCTTGGCGCTATTCAACAACTCGTCCGGGTCCACGTCGGCGGGGCGGGTGCCCTTGATCGGGCGAGTAACGACGCGCCTGTCTTCATCCAGACTGAAAAACAGCTCCGGTGAGGTACATGCGATCGCCCGGCTCGGCCCACTGCCACCTGCTGCGCCAGCGTCCTGCATCAATTCCAGATACGCCCCGTACCAGGCGGGGGACGTCTGCGCAAGCGTGTTATAGAGCGCTCGCGGGTCGCCTTCGCATGGTGCGGTGAAACGCTGGGTCATGTTGACTTGAAACACATCACCCGCCGCGATGTAGTCGATGGCCTTCGCCACGGCGGCCTCGTGTTCGCCGCGCGTCACGCAGGGCACAGGCTCATCCGCACGAAAACTCGGCTGCTTCAACGCCTCCGCCAAAAGGTCCGGCATCCCCGCATCCACCCCGCCTTGCCACGTCCCGCAAGCGGTCCATTGCCCCGTCGTGTTGTCATGCACCAGCCAGCCCGGGCAGCGGTGCATCTGCACGATCGGCCAACCCCGGTCGTCCGCCGCCACGCTCGGCAGCTTCTCGATATATCGACCCAGGTCGTAGCTCAGATACCCCACCCACAACGCATCCCGATCCGCGAACACCCGCTCCAGGTCGCGCAACGGGCTGTGGGACCATTCAACATGCCTTCCGGGGCACTCAGCGGGATCGCCCAGCCAGGTGCCTCGGCCGTGATCGCCCTGGCCCGCCGCATAACAATACGCACCCGTCGCCGAGGTCAGGATGGTGTACCTCGACCACTGCGAGTCCGCCCGTCCGGAGTGCAGCAACAGCACGCCCCGATCGTTTGGCCAACGACCGAGCGCTTCAAGCGGGCTGAACCGCCAGGATAGTTTGGTGCCTTCGCAATTCATCTGACGCATGATAGGACGGATGCCCGCCCCGCGTCCCCCCCGGAAACAGGCCTCCTGCAATACCCGTGACCCCGGATAGATGCCCCCCCGGAAACCTCGCCCCCGGATATCCAGATCCCCCGGAAACTCAATCCCCCCGGAAGCCCTCTATAGCCGGAAGGTTCCTCCAAGTGATCCCGCAGGCTTTGGCTCCGCCTTCGAGTCTGGCCCCGGTGGTCCAGGCCGGCTGGGGGTGAGCCCCTCAACTCACCCCCATGCCCACACGCTACAAGTGCGAGAGCTTCCTCCGATCCGCCCCTTGCCGATCAAAATTCGCTTGTAGTTTTCGTGTCTGGGTACTGCCTGAATACATGGGCCAAAAAATGAATCAAAGACGGGATAACAAACCCTTAAGATGCTCCGATAACTATAACCCCCCGGGTATACCTGCGCCAAGTAGATTGTGTCGATCGTGCCTGATTTAGCCATAAAACATG
>CBDUNP010000438.1:0-2719 GCA_965368605.1 uncultured bacterium
GGCATGATGCACATGTTCGGGTTCACCGACACCGAGCACTTCTCCCGGCGCATGTCGGCCAACACCGGCCCGCCGGAGAACGAGCACTTCCTGCTGATCGATCCGGACGACTCCGGCTACGACGTCGTCGAGACCTACGCCGTCCCCCACGCCGCGCTGCTCATGGACCTGTTCACCACCGTCAGCCCCCGGGGCGACAACCGTGACAACGACAACGACGACGGCAACAACGAGCTTGATGCCGACCTTGCCAGCATCGACAACGACGAGGAACTGCTCGTCCCCGGCACGATCAACGTCAACACCGCGCCGATGCACCTGATGACGCTGGCCTCGCCCCTGGGCGAGTCGCTGGACGAGGCCGAAAAACTGATGCGCACGATCGTGGCTTACCGCGACGAGCCGCTGCGCGGTGCCCGGCTACGGCCCGGCAATGACCACGGCGCGTACTGGAGCAACGGCACCGCCGGCTTCAACGTACAGACCATCCGCAACAACGCGATCAACGTCGATTACCACATCCCCGGGTTCGACACGACCGGCACGCGCCGGAACCAGCCGGGGATCGCGAGCCTCGGCGAGTTGCTGTACCTGAACCCCGGCAACGCCGACAACGACATGCTCCGCTACGGGATCGACGGCACGAACGGCCTGCCCGGCGGCAACGGCGGGATGGACATGCACCCCGACCCCAACGAGGCCGACGCCAACAGCCCCACCGTCCCGGACGACAACGAGCAACGCCTCGCACGCTTCGGGATGCTCAGCCAGGCCTACACCGTCCGCAGCGACCGGTACGTGATCTACGGCGTGGTCCGCGGGTATGATAATCAGAACCTCACCGGCTCCGCCGCCGAGACCGCGCGGTTCATCGCCATCATCGACCGCGGAGCGATGTTTAATCCCGACCCTGACATTGACAAGCCACGGGTGATCGGGTTTGAACGGTTACAGTAAGACACACGCCGGGGCGTGGACAAGGACTTTTGATATGCATAAGAAACAAGCCTTCACAATCATCGAGCTACTCGTCGCCATCGCCATCATCGCGGTCATGGTCGGGCTGCTGTTCCCGGCCATCGGCGCGATCAAACGGGCGGCGCGTCAGCAGGAGAATAACACGCAGGTCCGCAACATCATCCAGTCGATGATCGCACACAGCGAGAGCCACCGCGGGTTCTTCCCGGGCTTCGATGGGTTTTCGTTCATCAACAATACCGTGGCGACTACGGGCAACAGCGGGTACGGCCAGACGGCCGAGGCTCGCTACTGGATACTCCTGGACGGCAACTACCTCGTCGGCGACAGCATCACCAGCGCCTCGGAAACCAAAGTGCCCTGGACCCAGGACGCCGTCACCACCGACAACTACTCCTTTGCCATGCTGCGGATCGCCAACCAGGGCGGCAGCACGTCGCCCAACACCACCGACGCCTACCGCCGGGAGGAATGGCGCAACGAGCAGAACCCGCTGGCACCGCTGGTCTCAGATCGGCTCGTCCGGGACGGCTCGCAGGTCCCCACCATCGGCAACACCGCCTCCTACCTGAGCATCCACGACGGCAGCGACGTCGGCGACTGGAAGGGCTCGATCGGCTTCGGCGACCTCAGCGTCGAGTTCGGCGACACCCCCAAGATCCCCACACGTTTCGCCGGCTACAACAACGTCGACAAACCCGCCACCACCAATCAGAATGAAGACGACGACATCTTCGACGATGGCGACAGCTTCGCACTCAATGCCAGCGACCTGAACAAGCAAGCCGCGATGACCTACGAGGGCTACGGCACCCCCGAGGGTATCCTCGAGTAACCCCTCGGAAACCCCCGGAACCCCCTGCGGAACTCCCCGGCCCCGACGCGTTCCAAGAGACCGACCGATGCCTGACAACTGCATCTTCTGCAAGATCATCGCGGGGGAGATCCCCTGTCACAAGGTGTATGAAGACGACCGTGTGCTGGCGTTTCTGGATGTCGGGCCGTTGTCTGCTGGGCACGTCCTGGTGATCCCCAAGACCCACGCGGTCCAACTGCATGACATGGCGGATGAAGATGCTGGCGCGATCGGCACGGTGCTGCCCAGGCTCGCCCGCGCGGTCTCAGCCGCGACCGGGACGAAGGCTTACAACGTCCTGCAGAACAACGGCGAGGCCGCCGGGCAGGTCGTCATGCACGTCCACTTCCACCTGATCCCAAAGCCGGATGACGCACCCGTGCCCCCCACCGCGGGTCCCGGAGCTTCCGGGGGCGGGGCATCCGGGAGGGACGGTTTGGGTGTGTACTGGCCGGCCGGCTCATTGGACCCCGACACCGGCAAAGCCCTCGCCGAAAAAATCACCGCCGCACTCGCCTAAGCCAACTCAACCTTACATATAGCGAGCAGGCTTGCCGTTTAGCGCTTCATCCGTAACACACCATCGATAGCAACCTCTCGCGATAGCCCACCCGCGAAGCGCCGTGACTTGCCGCGGATTCACTCCACACATGCCACTGTCTGCCGCCGCGCTTGCCCCGCCCCGGTTATTTCGCAATAATCAGAACGCCCTACCGGCCAGGAGTTTACTTATGCAGCCATCCACTACCCGCCACGCTTTGAACTTCACCGTCCTCGCCATCGTCGCGGCCGTCTTGACCGGCTGCTCGGCATCTCCCGGCAAACTGAATAAACGCACCGGCGATGAGATCGTCGTCGCAGGACAGTTCTTCCACACCGGCACGC
>CBDUNP010000439.1:0-2711 GCA_965368605.1 uncultured bacterium
TGATTCAGTTGATCTTTCATTTCTCACCCCCATTGGTCTCGGTGGCGAAGAAGGCGCTGAGCTCCAGATTGATAATCAGCGGCTCGCGCGGGTAACCCGGCTCGGCCTCGACACTGAGGTTGTCGATGCGCACCACGCGGGAGAGCGTCTCAATGCGTTTGATCAGGTCGTAGGCGGTCGCGAACGGGGCGATGTATTGAATCTTGACCGGGAGGATGTTGTAGTCGGCGTAGAACTTGGCGTCCTCGGTGATGATCTCCTGGCCGGTCACGCCGGGGGCGTTGATGAGCTGGGAAAGGTCCTTGAGGACCAGCGAGATCTCCTGCTCGGTCGGGATCGACTGACCGCGTCCGGCGACCTGTGATCGCAGATTTTTAACTTCCGTGTTCAGCCGAGACAGGCCGGTATTATCAACATCGGTGATGCCCAGGTCATCACGAGCCTTGTCGATCCGGGCCTGAAGCCCAGCGTCTCTATAGCCAAAGGGCACAAGGACACCGGCCACGAAGAGGATAAGCAGGCCGAACAAAGCGCCCCATAATTTGACGTTGTCACTCTTAATCTTCACGCTTCACCTCCGCGGTCTGATGGAGGGGGACGTATTTCCTGTCCAGGGGCACCTTCGCGCCGATATGGAAGCGGCTGCTGATCAGGCCGTTTCTCTCATCGGTGCGGCTGTAGTGCATCGTGACTTTCTCGAAGATCGGGTGGTCACTCATCACGTTCATGATCTGAGCGACGACGATATCGTCGGGGGCAAGCCCGTAGATATCGATCTCCAGGAAGTCCTCGGCCGGGGGTTCCGGGGAGTCCTTGCCCTTAGATTTACGTTTCTTTTTATTCGCGTCGGGGTCTGGCAGTGGTATCGGCGGCGGGCGGTGGGTTTGAATCTGCACCTGCGTGAGACCCGCGGAAGGCGGCAGGAGCTGACCGATCACAGCGACCGCCTGGGTGACGGCCACGGGCTGATCGAGCTGCTGCTGGATCTTCATCTGATAGGCGAGCGACGTCTTTTCCTTGCGGAGCTTATCCATCTCGCTCTGCTTCACGAGGGTGGCATGCGCCTGCGCTTCGAGTGCATCGGCACGCCACGCGAGCTTTGCGGAGTCGCGTTGGCGTGTGACACCCCAGCCGACAAGGGCCAGCGCCACAAGCAAGATCATGACCCACCGTTTAAAGACCTGCGCACGGCGTGCACGTTCTTCATGGTAGGTCTGAGGCAGGAAGTCGATGTCGATCATGCGGCCCCCCTGCTCTTGCGTTTGGGGGCGGTGATCTGTCGTTGGGACAGGCCGACAGCGACGGTCCAGGCGGCCCACTGGTCGGGCCCACCCACGGCATCGTGAACCGGGGTCAGGTCCAGGCCCGTCATGTGTTCATCCGGGGAGGGCTTGAGATCAGCCTCTTCGCAGAGCTTGGCCCAGAGCCAGAGGTTCCCCGCTTCCCCACCCACGACGATCGCTTCTTCGGGGCGTCGGCCTCGGAAGGTGACACTGTAGTAGCGCAGACAAAGATTGATCTCTCTGGCCATGTCTTGAACGACGGGCCCGAGCGCGGCGATGATACGTGCATCGGACTCGGGGGTGGACTGCCCGGCCATCCATTCTTTACGGACCTCGGCGGCGGCAGAGGCGGGCAGCTCCATATTCGAGGCGATGGCTTCGTTCATATGCCGGCCACCGATCTCGATAAGCTTAAAGAAACAGATGCGCTTGCCGCGCGTGATCAGGACCTTCGTGCCGCTGTGGCCGATGTCGATCACGACACGGACGGCGTCGTTATTCTCGTCTTCATTTGTAATCTCAGGCGTGGTGCACCGCGCCAGCGCTGCGGGGACGGCCTCGATAGCGAGTAGTTCCAGATCGCAGGCCTGCAGCGATTTGATATGGTCTTCGATGAATCGCTTGGGGGCGGCCAGAATGATGACTTCCTGGCGTGTTTCCTGCCCCTGAAAGACCTCGCCGGCATCGAAGAACTGGATGTTCATGACTTCGCTGGAAAGCTTGAGCCGTTCGCCGGCTTCCCAGCCCACGGCCGAGGCGAGCTCGTCGTAGGGCATCTTGGGCAGACGGATATTCTTGTATTGCAGTGCGGCGGCGGGGAGACAGCTGATGGCCCTATGCCCCTGAAACTTACCAGAGGAGAGCATGTCGCGGACGGCGTGGCTGACAGCCTGGTGGTAGGGCTCGCCCCCGTCGTGCTGGAGGTCACGATCCAACTGGCGCGCAGCAGCCGCGATCGCAACCAGACGGTCGCCATCACGGGTGAACTGGATCATCCTCACGGTGTGATTGCCTACATCAATACCGATCGGACCATCGCTGGTTTTCTTGCCGCCTCCGAAGAGCACTGCCTCGATACTCCCCGGGTCACAATAACTCGACCGTGACCCGTCCTGTAAAAGATGCCACCGTGATGCGGTAGCGCTGTCCCTGAAACTCAACCTCGACGGTCCCGCCGTTAAGCGGCCCGCCCAGGTCATCAAACTCAAGCGTCTGTGGTGTCGCCCCGCCGAAGTCGGCGGAGACAATGACTACGCCCTGGAAGCGTGAGTCTGTCGTGAAATCAACAACGTAATTACTATTCGATCCGTTCTTCCATTTAGCGGTCAACACGGCATCGTTCTCATCAACCAGCGTGTAGCTCTCGTTGTCCGGGTCGAAGACGACCTTGCGTGTGCGCTGCTGAGCGATGGCGTCGTTCTGAGCGAA
>CBDUNP010000440.1:0-2709 GCA_965368605.1 uncultured bacterium
TGGTGGGGGTGATCAGTCAGCCGGATAAGCCGATGGGTCGCAAGCGGGTGATGACGCCGATGCCGATCGCGGCCTGGGCGTTGGAGCAGGGGCTGACGGTGTTGCGGACGGAGAACGTGAACACGCCGGCGTTCATTCAGCAGGTCGCGGACCTCAAGGCCGATGCGTCGGTGGTGATCGCGTTTGGGCAGAAATTGTCGGAGCCGTTTATCGCGGCCTTGGGTGAGTTGACGGTGAACCTGCACGGGTCGCTGCTGCCGAAGTACCGGGGCGCGGCGCCGATCAACTGGGCGATGATCGAGAACGAGCACAAGGCCGGGGTGAGCGTGATCGGACTGGCGCAGAAGATGGATGCCGGCCCGGTGTATGCCGAGGACGCGCTGATCGTCGAACCCACCGAGACGGCGGGGGAGTTGCACGACCGGCTGGCGCTGCTCGGCCCGGGCGTCATCGGTAAAGTGCTTGACGATATCGCCGCTGGCACGTTGAGCCCGCAGGAGCAGGACCACGACAAGGCGACCAAGGCCCCGAAGCTCAAGAAAGCCGACGGGACGGTGAGTTTTGACCAGCCCTGTGAGAAGGTGCGAGCCCGCATCCACGGCCTGACCCCCTGGCCGGGCTGCCGGGTGAACTGGCGTTGCCAGGCGACGGGCGAGACAAAGGTCTTAACGATCGGACGGGTCGCGTCGGTGCCGGATTTGTCGTGTTTGATCGGTTTGGAGTCGGTCGAAAAGGCTCCGCCGCCTGGCACGGTCGTGCAGGATCACCACGTCACCACCGCCGACGGCCTGGTCCGCCTGATCGAGGTCCAGACGCCCGGCACCAAGATGATGCCGATCGCCGATTTCGCCCGGGGGCACAAGCTGGGGGAAGGTGATACGTTGTCAACAATATCACCGGAATAGTTAGTATTATTGCATTCCCGATTGTCATATACCGATTCGCCCGCCGACTACAGATCAAACACGCGATTCCGCTAAATAAACCGAGAGGAGGTCACTCATGCTAATGCTGGCCGAAGTGAACTGGGAAGCCATCATCAACCCGAACAACACGCCCATCGCGGCCATCGTTATGGTTGTG
Source organism: uncultured bacterium (assembly GCA_965368605.1). GTDB lineage: Bacteria > Planctomycetota > Phycisphaerae > Phycisphaerales > Phycisphaeraceae > JAJRRS01. The sequence continues at coordinate 1,084 of CBDUNP010000440.1, forward strand.
ATTGTGGGGACTGCTGCTGTGCTCGGGGGTATCTGGTATGCGGTGAAGAAGCACGAAGCCGAGGTCCGCCTGAAACGCGACCTGGTCGCCAAGGGTTACACCGCAGACGACATCGAGCGCATACTCCAAGCCAAGCAGACCAAGGATTGACATAAAGCCCGCGATGTCATCGCGGGTTCTGGGGCTTGTGGGATTTGTTGTTGTTTCGAATTTTACAGAAGACCGACGATAACATCGCCGGTTTTGGTTTATATGTGTCATGGAGTGACCGGCGCAATAAAAAACCCGCAACGCTCTGCCCCTTTATGTTAGCCTTGCCTGATGGGTCGGCTGTGGGGTGCTTGTTGAACAGGGTCGCGGGTACTGATCTCTATCGGCAAGTCTAAGCCTCTGGCTCCAGATCGGCCAGAGAAATCCGGGGGGTTGTATCAAATATAAGCATAAAAAAAGCGCCGGGCGTAAGCCCAGCGCTTTGGATTGAAACGGGTCGTGTGGTTGAACCGTCGGTTTAGGATCAGTTGCCGGAGGTCTCGACTTCCACGGTCCGTGTGGCGTTGGGGCCGTGGTTGCCCGATTCCGCGTTCTCGGCGGCGTCGGCCTGCTGTTGGGCCTGCTCGGCGACCTGCTTGGCCAGCTGAGCCTGAGCCTTGGCCTGCTCGGCGGTGAGAATCTGCTGCTTGGCCTGGACCAGGGCGTCCTGAGCCTTGAGCTTGGCCTCGGCGGCCTTGGTCTTCTGAGCCGCCAGCTGCCCGCTGATCTTCGCCGAATACTGCTTCGCGGCTTGGGACTGAGCGGCCGCCTGATCGTAAGCCGCTTGGGCAGCACGGGCCTGCTCGCGTGCGGCTAGAGCCTTGGCTTTGGCCTGCTGGCCCGATTGGGCCTTGGCGCGGGCTTCGTCGGCGAGGGCCTTGGCGAGCTTTGCCGCCTGCTTGGCTTCTTCAACCGCCGCCTGGGCCTCGGCCAACTGGGCCTTGGCAAGCTCCACCTCGGTCTGTGCCTGCGCGGCAACCAGAGCCTTCTGCTGGGCGGCCGCTTCCGCAGCGATCGCCGCTTCGGTCTGGACCTGGGCAGCCGCCTCGGCGAGCTGCTTGGCCTTGGCGACACGCTTGGCTTCCAGGTCCGCCGCACGGGCGACCAGTTCGGCCTGACGCTTCTTGGCCAACACCTGCTGGCGGGCCTGCGCCGCTTCCACCGCGGCCTGATCGGCGGCGGCCTGAGCGAACTCGGCGTCACGCTTGGCTTCCACCGCACGCTGGACCTTCGCAACCGACACCTTCATCAGGAAGTAAGGCTGTGTCTTCACGTCCGCCAGACGGTAAGGCGACTGGAGGTGACGCATCGACGTGGTGAAATACAGATACCCGTCCTGGCCCATCGCCAGGGAGTCGGGCCACTGCAGGCGTTCATCCGCGACGAAAGTTTCAAACTCACCGGTCGGACGACGCACGATGATCGCATCTTTCTCGACCGCGGTCAGGTAAAGGTTGTCGCTGTCGTCCATCCACAGGCCGTCCACGATCGAGCCGGTATGCCCCAGGTGCTGGACCTGGCTGCCCAGACCGCCCGCGGTCAGATCGTCATCGATCAGCGCGTCGGTCGGCACGCGGTAAAGGTCACGGCCACACA
>CBDUNP010000441.1:0-2706 GCA_965368605.1 uncultured bacterium
TAACAGGATGGACCGGGTACATAAAGTACTCAATCGATCCTGTTAAACCTGTCATCCTGCCTACACATTCAGGGCTTTGTTAGCCTGCATTATCCGCAGCGGGTTCCGCTTGGCATTTTAGTAGCGTGGCTTCTTGGCGCCGCCGGGCTTGTTGCGTTTTGTGTTGCGCTTGGGGCGTCCCGAGCCACCACCACCGCCAGCGTTGCTGTGGGCAGAAGCGTTTGGCTTGGCCTTGCGTGAGCGGGTGGAACGCCCGGCCCCTCCGGTACCCCCGGTGCCCCCGGTACCTGACGACGCGTAGCCACCGGGCTTGCCGCCACGCTTGGAACGTTTGGGCTTGCCGGTGGGGCGTGTCGAACGTGGCCCGGTCGGCTCGGCGGCCTTGCGGATCGCGGCGCTCGATGGAGCAGGCGGGGGTGCCTGGATCGAGTGCTTGACGATGGTGATCTGCTTGCCGATGGTCTTTTCGATGTCCTTGAAGCTGCGACGCTGGTCGTGGGCGCAGAAGGTGATCGCCTCGCCCTGAGCCCCAGCCCGACCGCTCCGGCCGATCCGGTGGACATAGGTCTCAGCGTCGCCGGGCAGGTCGAAGTTCACGACGTGGGTGATGTCGTTCACGTCCAGCCCGCGGGCGGCGATGTCGCTGGCGACCAGGACGTTGGTCCGCCCGGCCTTGAAGTTGTTCAACGCCTTGGCGCGTGCGTTCTGTGTCTTGTTCGAGTGGATCGCCTCGGCCGTGTAGCCTGAGCTATTCAGCCGCTTGGTGATCTTGTCCGCGCCGTGCTTGGTGCGGGAGAAGACCAGCGTCCGGGCCATGCTTTTGTCTTCCAGCAGCTTGCTGAGGAGGTCGGCCTTGCTGCGTGGATCGACGAAGTAAGCCGACTGCTTGACCGTGTCGGCCGTGGCGTGCTTCGCGGCGATCTTCACGACGGCCGGGTTGGTCAGGATCGAGTCGGCCAGCGACTGGATGCTCTTGGGCATCGTCGCGGAGAACATCAGCGTCTGGCGGTTCTTCGGCGTCATCGCGATGATCTTGCGGATGTCATGGATAAAGCCCATGTCCAGCATCCGGTCGGCCTCATCCAGAATCAACACCTCGACGTTGCTGAGCGTCAGCGCCCGTTGATTGATCAGGTCCATCAGCCGGCCGGGCGTGGCGACGACGATGTCGACGCCCTGCTGTAACGCACGGACCTGGGGGCGTTGGTTGACGCCGCCGTAGATCGTGGTGCCGCGCATGTTCAGGTTGCTGCCGTATTTCTTGAAGCTGTCGCCGATCTGTGCCGCGAGTTCACGGGTCGGGCTGAGGACCAGGGCCCGGATCACGCGCTGTACGCCGTCCCTTGGGTTGGGATTACGAGCGGCCTTGCCCTGCGTGGGCTTCTTGGGCTGAGGCGTTTTGGGTTTGTTGGTGTGCAGGTTCTGGAGGACGGGCAGGGCAAACGCGGCGGTTTTCCCGGTGCCGGTCTGGGCACAGCCGAGCATATCCTTGCCCGCCACGACGTGGGGGAAGGTCTTGGCCTGGATCTCGGTGGGGGTGGTGTAGCCCTCTTTGCGCAGGGACTTCAACAAGGGCTCGATGAGCCTTAGATCGCTAAATGACATATGTACAGTCTTTTTCCGGGCCGTAGGCCCTGTTTGCCGGAGATGGCGGGGGGATAGGTCGGTTTGACCTTAGCCGTGGGCCGTGCGTCCGGGCGGGGGTTGAGGCCGCCGGGATCAGTTTGACCCGTTAGCCTGAAGGGCGGCCGATGCCGCGCAGCAACGCATTGTAGCATAGATTGTCGGATAAAGCGAATGGAGCGCGTTAAATAGCGTCTCTGCTAGAACCAGAGGGCCAAAGTCATCATTGAATTAAGTGGCTACTTGCGTCGCATCAGCAACAAGCTACCGGCCAAGAGCATCCCCAATCCTGTTGGTACAGGGATCTGGAAATTAAGGTTATCAACACCGAATGGATGAAATCCCGAGCCAGTCCCGAACCACTTCACCTCGTCCACGACCGAGTTCAGGCTCACCGTTGTCCACTCATTGATTGTATGTAACGGTACTGTCACTGATTCTGTCAGAACATTATTAGTATATCCCTCAAGCGTGAACGTGTTTGTATCGGCGGAACCATTTGATCGTGATACATCCAGGCTGAATGAATAAATACTTCCGCCCGATATCAGCGTGAGTGTATTGGTGTAGCTGCTGCCATTAAATCCCGAAAAGAATGGCCCGTTGGTACCCTCGAGGCCCCAATTCCCAGGGTTGCCGTTTGATAGTCCGCCGAGTGTGGAGCCATCATCGGTGCCTGAGATCGTCACCCCGAGGTAGTTATACCGACTGGAAGGCATGCTTCCGTTGGAATTGTCCGCTGGGAACTCGTCGAACGTAATCGTCACGCCGCTGGCGAGCTGACCCGTGCCCAACAAGAACATCACCGCAAGCATGCTTGTAATTCGATACATCGTGGATCTCTTTTCCCAAAGTGCATATCGTTGCCCGGCGATCAACGGTGTCGTGCCCGGAGCGTTTGAGCGGCTCACTTTGTAGACAAGTAAGTCGCACGGGTGCAGGTGTTAGAAGGCTGAATCTGGATGACAGAAACACCTAGCGGGCCACGCAACCAGCCTGCTTTGATCTATTCGCCTGTATCCAAACGGCGCTTAAGTCGCTTAGTCGGTCAGAAGTGAAATGAATAGGTTATGGGGCGTTCAT
>CBDUNP010000442.1:0-2689 GCA_965368605.1 uncultured bacterium
CGCTTCTGGTCGAAGTAGAAGACCTGCGCGATGCTGTTGTCGCTCAGGTCGATCTTGAAGAGCTTGGGCCCCGCGACGACGACGCCGGATTCCTGGCGTGGGCTGCCGGAGTCCAGCGCCCACAGGAAGTCGTCGTCATCGACGTAGATCGCCTGGGCACTAACAAAGGAACGAAGCGCAGAGGTCGCGCTCTTGCCGTCCCACTTGTTCCAGCTCCGGCTGGGGAAGGGATTCAGGATCCCGTCCGCGTCCAGTTCAGCCACGCAGACCCCGGGCTTGTTGTCCCAGTAGGGGAAGTTGACGAAGACGCGCCCCGTGCTGGACACGGCCACGCCGGTAGGTTGGGCCTTGGGGAACCGCGCAACCTCAACCACCAGCTTCTCCCATTCGGGCTCGAAGTCGGCGGCCGTCTCGTGCGAAGCACAACTGACCAGTAATGTGGATACCGTGACCATAAGGGCCGCCGCGGCGACCTGGAAGACACGATGAGCATAGAACGGACGTGGGGTGTGGTACACCATTTTCTCCTCTCCTATCATGACGACCGGACTGGTCGTGATGGTTGTCAGGATTGCGTATCGGCCATCTTCGGCAACGGATGAAGCCGATGTGACGGGTATGCCGATTAAATGGCGTCGGATAGATGCGGCGGCCGTGTTACCGGAACACGGGGCCGCGTTCGTGATGCTGTTAGGGCGGTGGGGGAGGGGCAGTATTAGAAGTGTGAAAATCGGCTTAGCGTGACAGGCGCTGCTCGCCGCAGTACACATTCATCCGCCGATCACGCAGGAACCCGACCAGCGTCATGCCGGACCCTTCAGCCAACTCAACCGCCAGGCTCGACGGCGCAGACACCGCCGCCACGATCGGCACGCCCCCGGCCAATGCCTTCTGGACGATCTCAAAAGACGCCCGCCCGGAAATCATCAGCACATGCCGATCCAACGGCAGCATCCGATTCAGCAGCGCATGTCCCAATAACTTGTCGACCGCGTTGTGCCGGCCGACATCTTCCCGGGCCGTGATGAGTTGGCCCGTTACGTCGAATAAACCCGCCGCGTGCAGCCCGCCGGTCCTGTCAAAACAGGCCTGCGCCTCCCGGAGTTTCCCGGGCAGGGACGTAAGGACATCCGCAGCTATCTGCACCTGCGACCGCACCGGCTCAAAGTGCTGGTGGACCGCGTCGATCGTGGCCTTGCCACAGATGCCACAGCTGGATGAGGCGAAGACGTGCCGGGACAGAGATTCCAGATCAAGCTTGACGGACGGGTCCAGGAATACGTTGACGATGTTGCCCGCCCCGGACCGCGTACACGGATCGATCCTTGCGATATCGTCAGCCGAGTGGATCAACCCCTCGCTTAACAAAAAACCCGCCGCGAGTTCACGGTCGTGTGCCTCTCGCTGCTCGCCACCTCCGGGGCCAGCTCTGGGGGCGGGGGCGGAGGGTGTCCGCATCGTCACCGCGATCGACTTGCCACGCACCCGGATTTCTAAAGGCTCCTCGATCACCAGGTCGTCCTCGACCCGCACCGACTCGCTGCCGTTGAACTTGTAGACCGGACGCGACTCGATCATGTCGCAACCCTCACCGTGACAGGAATGAACTTCGAGGTCGGCGTGTGCGACCCGTCGGCCTTGGAGTTGATCGATACCAACGGGTTCAGCTCGGGGAAATACCCGGCAGCACAGCCTTGAGGGATGTCGTAGCCCACGACCTTAAAGCCCGTGACTTGCCGTGCCAAACCGTCATCAAAATGACTTTCAATCTCGGCCAGTTGCCCCGGCTCAAGCCCTGCGGCTTCGATGTCTGCCGGGTGCATGAAGATCACTTGGCGCGTGCCTTTCACACCGCGATACCGGTCGTTGTGGCTGTAGACCGTTGTGTTGTACTGGTCGTGCGACCGCAGCGTCATCAGACGCAGTTGGCCGGCAGGCAGCGACAGGTCCGGGATGCCTGCGACCGTGAACTGCGCTTTGCCGCTCGACGTATTCCACAGGCGATCTCGTGCCGGGTTGCCCAGATAGAACCCGCCGGGCCGGTTGATGCGTTCGTTGTAATCCTTGAACAGTCCCGACAAGACCTCAGCGATTTTGGCGCGGATCAGGTCATAATTAGCAGCGAGTGCCTTGAAGTCCGTCGGATCATCCGGCAGCGTGGCCCTCGCGACACCCGCCACGATCGCCGGCTCCGACAACAGCATCGGGGAAGCGGGGGGGCGTGTGCCTTTCGAGGCATGGACCTGCGACATCGAGTCCTCGACCGTCACCCGCTGCGGCCCCGCATCGGTTTCATCCAGTTCGGTCCGCCCCAGGCATGGCAGGATCAGCGCGTCCTCGCCGACCACCGTGTGCGAACGGTTCAGCTTCGTCGAGACGTGGACCGTCAGGCCGCAACGCCTCAATGCATCGTAAGTGTGTGCCGTGTCAGGCGACGCCGCGGCGAAGTTCCCGCCCATCGCGAAGAAGACATCGGCCTCGCCGTTCGCCATCGCATGGATCGCATCTACCGTGTTATAGCCATGCCCGCGCGGCGGATCGAAATCAAACGCCTTGCCCAGGCTGTCCAGGAAACTCGTCGAAGGCAACTCCGTGATCCCCACCGTCCGGTCGCCCTGCACGTTCGAGTGCCCACGCACCGGGCAGGCCCCGGCCCCATCCCGGCCGATATTCCCACGCAGCAACAACA
>CBDUNP010000443.1:0-2684 GCA_965368605.1 uncultured bacterium
ATCTACCGCTGGCGGCTGTGGACGATTCCGGAGCTGGTCGAGCTGATGCAGGAGGCGGGGTTCAGCCGGGCCGAGGCCTGGTGCGATGCCTACGACCCCCATTCTGACACCAGCGACGGGGCGTATCGACCCATCAAGAAGATGCCGGCCCGGCGGGACTGGATCGCGTATGTGATCGGGGTGAAGTAGGCCGGGGCTGGGGCGGGCGGAACCGGGGCATTTCGTGACGATTCTGGGGGGATTTAGCCTGAAATCGACTGAAAATAGGGGCAATCCGGGGGGATTTTGGGGGCTTTTCTAGTGGGTTTCGCCTTGCGTAAACCCTCTATCCAGCATACATTATTGGACCGCTAATTATTGGACTTCGGTATTTGCAGTCCAGGAGCATAAAAATATGTTGATCCTCATTGTTGCCGAGGGCCCGGACAAGGGCCGGATATACGAGTGGGCCGATGACCAGACGGTGATCGTTGGCCGAGAGAGCAAGGACGTGCGTCTCAGCGACGGCAAGGCGTCCCGGCAGCACGCACGCTTCAAGTGCGAGGGCGGCAAGTGGTACGTCCGCGACCTCGCTTCGCGCCACGGCACGCTCGTGAACAACATCCGCACCGACGGCAAGACGCCGCTGGGCGATGGCGACCGGGTCAAGATCGCACGGACCGTCATGGTCGTCGCCCGCATCCCCGCGGAGCAGGCCGAGCGCGCCGCCCTGCTGGGCGAGCACGGCACCTACCAACACAGCCAGCCAAAGCCGACGGGCTTCCGCCGGTTTGTGCCGAGCGCATCGACGGCCGCCGCGTTGACCGCCGCCGCATTTGCGGTGGGTTGCAGCGGCTGGCTCACGCTGTACTCGACAGACGCCTACGAGAAGCTTCAGAACAACCTGATCACGTCACAGACCGACCTGACCGAGAACATCACTCACGCGACCGAGGCACAGACGCAGGCGACACAGGCGCAGCTGGCGATGGCGGACCGGACCGATGAGGTCTTGAGTGAGGTTCAGGCGCTGGGTGCCTCGAGCACGCCGATGCTCAGCGAGATCCTCGCGTCGATCCAGGCACAGGGCGGCGACCTTGAACAGATCGGCGACATCCGCACCGCTTTGGCTGACCTTCAGAACTCAAGCCAGCCGGCGTTGGATGCGATCTTGGCACGGGTCGAGTCGCAGTCGTCGCAGTGGATGACGCTGGCGGAGGTCCGCGACGTGATGCTGCGCCAGCAGGCCGAGACCGAGCACCTGCTGCCGGAGCTCAAGGCCGTGGCGCAGGCGACCCGGGAAAACGAGCAGGCGCTTGAAGCCCTGCGTGAAACGATCGAAATCGTGCAGGCGAGCCCGGATTTGGACGCGCAGATCCTGGACCAGCTCGAGGCGACCGTCGCCGAGCTCCGCGCCCGGCCGACGACCGAGCAGATCGCCCGGGGGGTCCGACAGGCCCTGTCTAACGAACAGACCAAGACCGACGCCCTGCTGCGCAAGATCGAGTCGCGGCTGGCAGAAAGCTCGACCCCCGATGCGGAAGCGTTGATCGCACCGTTGCGTGAGGCCCTGGCCGCGCAGGCGGAAGCGACTCAGCAGCTCGTAGCCGATGCCTTCAACCATCAGCGCACGCTGGACAACACTCAGCTTGCGGAGATCAAGACGTATATTGAGTCACAGACCGGCGAGACCGCGACCGCGTTGCGCGACGTCGTCAATCAGTTGGGTACTCAGGGCGACCTGGAAGCCGTGCTGGCGTCGGTCAAGCAATTGGAGTCGGGCGGCGGCGACGCCGAGTCGATGGCGCTGCTGCGTGAGCTGACGACGAAACTGGAAACCGCGCCGACGACCGAGCAGCTCGCCAGCGCCGTGGCCGACGTTGTTGCCGATCAGCTTAGCTCGACCCACCCGCTGCTTGAAGAGATCGCAAGCGCGGTGAATGAGTCGGCGGCGCAGGGCGAGGCCGGGCAGGCGTTGCTTGAGCAGGTCCGGCTGGCACTGGCGGCGCAGCAGGAAAACGACGCCCGGCTGGATCAGATCTATGGCTTGCTGGCGGCCGGCGAAGCGGGTTCGGACAGCGACGCGCTTAAGCAGGTGCTCCGCGAGATCCGCACCAAGTCGATTGCCGGGATTGACGAGATGCGTTCGACGATCCGGCGTGAGCTGCAGGCGGGCCTGACCGAGCAACGGTTGGCGACAGCCCGAGAGCTTCGGCCGGCCCCGACGGTGGCGCTGACGCTGCCGGATGAAGTCCAGCCCGTGGACGTGCCGACCGTCGCCCCCGATGAAGTCTATGTCACCCCGAGTGCCGGCGCGGTCGCGATGGCGAGCCCGCAGGACCAGGACACGATCAGTGTGCAGCAGACGCCTGATCGTGCTGAGCTCACCGAGGTTGAGCAGGCCTACCGGTTAGCATTCAAGACCGGCAAGCCGATCACGCTCGGCGGCGGCTCGATCGATCCGAAGACCGGCAAGCTCAAGCCCGGACGCACGCTCGATCCTTCGGCGGCCAAGGCGGCTGGGATCACCGACTGGCGCGACTGGTACCTGATGGACGACTTCGCCGAGCGGATGCGTCTTCAGCAGCAGGCGGTGAAATATCACACCGACCGCACCGACGAGAACCGCGTCTTCGGCATCCCGTCCGGCCCATCGACCACGACCGAGGGCATCGTGCCGAGTCGTGGCGGGAATGGCGGGTAAA
>CBDUNP010000444.1:0-2683 GCA_965368605.1 uncultured bacterium
ACCTCGGCGAGCTCTTCGAGAGTGCCGAAGCCGCCGGGCAGGATGACGAAGGCGTCGCCCTTGGTGAACATGAGTGTCTTGCGTTCGCTCATGGTCTCGGTGACGATGAGTTCGTCGGCCTGGTGGTAGGCGATCTCGGCGGTCTTGAGCGACTCGGGGATGACGCCGACGACCTTGCCGCCGTGCTCGTGGCATGAGCGTGCGACCTCGCCCATGAGTCCGACGCTGCCCCCGCCGTAGACCAGGGTGTCGCCGCGTTGGCCGATGGCGGTACCCAACTCGCGGGCGGCGTCGAAATACTTACGGTCGATGTCGTTGCTGGACGAACAATAAACACAGATATTGGTAGGCATAGTGCAGATGTTATACCTCAGGAGCGGTCTTTGAGTGAAACACAGCAGACAATAAGCCCCTGGCGGCTGCGCCTCACGGCGGTGATGGTGCTGGGTGTTCTGGGGGTGTTCACCGGCACGCTGATGAGCCTGGTCGGCCGGTTCTGGTGGTTTGCGGACCTGGCGTCACACTTCGCGGTGTATTACACGCTGGCCGGGGCGGGGTTGTTGGTGTTTGCCCTGCTGCTTCGGCGGTGGGTCTGGTCGGGGTTGGCGTTGTTTGTGGTGGTGGTGAATGGGGTGCTGATCTGGCCGACGTTTGCGCCGGTGTCGGGCACGGTCCCACCGGGGGCGTCGCTGCTGACGCTGGCGCAAGTCAACGTGTTGCACAAGAACCGAAACAGCGAGGCGGTGCGTGCGTTTCTTGACGACTGCGAGGCCGACCTGATTTTTGTGCAGGAGGCGGACGAGTGGTGGGGTAGCACGATTCGCGGGATGGCGGTGCCTTACACGATCGTCGAGTCACAGCCGCGCGAGGGGTCGTTTGGGATGTTGCTGCTGGCGCACGACTCGCTGGTCGAAGACGACGCGATTGTCTTGCGGGATACCCATGTGATTGATCTGGCGGATGGGTTTACGGGCGCAGAACGGCCGGCCATCGAGGCTTTGTTGTTATTGAACGGGCAGCCGGTGCGCATCCTCAGCGTCCACCCGCCCCCGCCGACCCGGCGACAGCTCGCGGCGCTGCGCGACTCGGTGCTGCGTCAGGCCCGGCAGTGGTCCGATGAGCAGACCGACCCGCACGTCGTCATCGGTGACCTGAACACCTCGCCCTGGTCTTACGCGTTTAGAATCCTCACGGACGACGGGCAGTTGATCAGCACGCAGGACGGCTGGGGGAATCAGGGGACCTGGCCGACCATGTTCACGATGCCCTGGTACCTGCCGATCGACCACTGCCTGCACAGCGGCGAAAAGCACGGCGGTGAGTGGGTCTGCGTCGACCGGTGGGTCGGTGCGTATACGGGTTCGGACCACTGGCCTTTGCAGGTGACGCTGGCGCTGGTCCACGGCCCGGGGAAGCCAACTTCGGTGGCGGATTCACCCCAATCCACCCAGCTTCCCAAAGATGTTTTGCCGGTTTCCAAAGAGGATATCCCCGGCGAACCGGCTACAATACCCCGATGAGCCAGACACCCGACGATAAGCAAACCACCCTGCGGGACCTGCGCAAGTGGGCCCGGACCGGCGACCGGTTCGCGATGCTGACCTGCTACGACGCGACGACCGCGTCGTGGCTGTACCGTGGCGGGCTGCGGACGATTCTGGTCGGTGACACGGCGGCGCAGTTTATCCTGGGGCACGACTCGACCCTGCCGGCCCCGATGCCGTTCATGCTGGAGATCACCCGGGCGGTTCGGCGTGGTGCGCCCAAGGCGCTGATCGTCGCGGACATGCCGTTTGGGAGCTACCAGACCGGCGCGGACGAGGCGATGAAGAACGCGATCGCATTTGTGAAGGACGCCGGGGCCGACCTGGTGAAGCTGGAGGTCGATGAGACCCATGCCGGGCTGGTCGAGCGGATGAGCCATGCGGGCGTGCCGGTGATGGCGCACCTGGGGTCGCGTCCGCAGCAGGTGCGAGCGACCGGGGGCTACAAGGCCGCCGGCCGATCCCCGCGTGAGGCTGAACTGATTGTCGATACCGCAGAACTGATGATTGCCCGGGGGGCTTCGGCGTTGCTGCTGGAGGCGGTGCCGGACGAGGTGTCCCAGCGGGTGGTCCAGATCGCCCGAGGCCGGGAGGACGGCGAGCCGGTGCCCGTGATCGGCTGTGGGGCCGGGCCCGCGTGTCACGGGCACGTCGTGGTCCTGCACGACTTGTTGAAGCTATCCGACTGGCAGCCCCCGTTTGCACCCCCGGCGATCGACCTGGGCAGCCAGATCCAGGCCGCGGCGGCCGCATGGGTCGCGGCGGTGGCGCAGGGGGACTACCAGCGGGACGGCGGGGTCTACCACATGCGCCCGTCCGGTAAGTCCGCGGGCACCCCCGACACTTCCGGTTCTTCCAGGGCTGGCGAACCGACGCGCCCCGGCGTCGTATAAATCTCCGATCCGGGCCGGTTCGGTCGATACTTCTTTGGCGGTCGTGACTTACGGCTGCGATCCTCCGACCCGCGCCCGCAACACGACATTCATCACGCATCACGATTGAAGCTTAGGAGTTTTATCCATGTCCCGAATCCGATGGTACGGCCCGACGATTGTCCTTTTGCTCACCGTCCTGCTGGTGATGATCCTCGGCCCGGGGGTGGCCCGGCAGATCGCTTACACCCACACGCAGTCGCGCGT
>CBDUNP010000445.1:0-2647 GCA_965368605.1 uncultured bacterium
GAGTCAGACGGCCGGGCCCGAGCGGGTGCGTCGATCCTCATCAAACGTATCGAAGCCCTGCAGGAGGGCGACCTGGTTCGGCGTCAACGCGCCGCCGAAGCGGCGATGATGAATCTTGGGATCACCTTCGCGGTCTACGGCGACGAGCAGGGCTCAGAAAAAATCATCCCCTTCGATATCATCCCTAGGGTGATCGAGCCGCACGACTGGAAAATCCTCGAAGCCGGCCTCAAGCAGCGCATCACCGCGCTTAATCTCTTCGTCGATGACATCTACAACGACCAGAAGATCCTCCGCGATAAAATCATCCCCGAGGACGTGATCCTCAGCGCGGACAGCTTCCGCAAGCAATGCGTCGGGATCAATCCGCCCAAAGGCGTCTGGTGTCACATCACCGGCACCGACCTGGTCCGCGACAAGGACGGCCGATTCTACGTCCTCGAAGACAACCTGCGTTGCCCGTCCGGCGTCAGCTACGTGCTGGAGAACCGCCAGCTACAGAAACGAACCTTCCCAAAAGTCTTCGAGGCCTCGCGCGTCAGCCCGGTGCATGACTACACCAGCCGGCTCGTGCAGACCCTCGGCCGTCTCGCTCCTGACGATATCGAAGACCCGACCATCGTGGTCCTCACCCCCGGCGTGTACAACTCCGCTTACTTCGAGCACTCGTTCCTCGCCCAGCAGATGGGCGTCGAGCTGGTTGAGGGCCGTGACCTGGTCGTTCATGACGGATTTGTGATGATGCGCACCACGCAAGGCTTCACCCGGGTGGACGTGATCTATCGACGCATCGACGACGACTTCATCGATCCATTCGTCTTCCGCGAAGACTCGGCGTTGGGCATCCCCGGGATCATGGACGTCTACCGGGCGGGCCGTGTCGCTTTAGCCAATGCGCCCGGCACCGGCGTCGCGGACGACAAGGTTGTCTACGCCTACGTCCCCGACATGATCAAGTATTACCTGGGCGAGGAGGCGATCCTCCCCAACGTGCCGACGTATCTCTGTTGGCGTGATAAAGATCGCCAATACGTCCTGGACCACCTCGATCAGCTCGTGGTTAAAGCCGCCAACGAGTCGGGCGGCTACGGCATGCTCATCGGCCCGTCATCCACCAAGCAGCAGCAGGCCGAGTTCGCCGAGAAAATACGCGCAACACCCCGCAACTACATCGCGCAACCCGTCGTCGCCTTATCCCGGGCCCCGGTGATCGTAGACGACCACTTCGAGGGCCGGCACGTCGACCTTCGGCCGTATGTCCTGTACGACGACGAAATCTACGTGATGCCCGGCGGACTCACGCGCGTAGCCCTCCGCAAGGGGTCGCTGGTCGTCAATTCATCACAGGGCGGTGGCAGCAAAGACACCTGGGTCATTGCGGACCAGCCCAACAACACCGGCGATACAACCTCGCAGATGCAACAGTCACAAGAAGAAGGTCATGCTTAGCAGAGTTGCCGATTCGATCTACTGGATGAGCCGTTACATCGAACGGGCGGAAAACATCGCCCGTTTCGTGGACGTGGTCAATCACCTGGTCCTGGACCTGCCCGATCAGGAAGCCAACCAGTGGGCGTCGCTCATCCAGATCACCGAAGACACCGAACGCTTCGAGCAGAAGTATGGAAGCGTGACCGAGGAAAACGTGATCCGGTTCATGACCTTTGACATGGACAACCCAAACTCCATCTGCTCGTGTCTCTGGCAGGCTCGCGAGAATGCACGATCCGTCCGCGACACGATCTCGTCAGAGATGTGGGAGCAGATCAACCGTTCGTATCTGATGGTCAAGGATGCCCAGTCAAGCAACCGGATCGATGACGACCCCGCCGCATTCTTCAGCCACTTCAAGAAAGCCTGCCACCTGTTCTCCGGCATCACCGACATCACCATGACGCACGGCGAGGGCTGGCACTTCGGGCGCATGGGCCGGCTGATCGAACGTGCCGACAAGACCTCGCGCATGATCGACGTTAAGTACTTCGTCCTCCTGCCCAGGGTGGACTACGTCGGCTCGCCCTACGACAGCCTCCAGTGGGCGGCGCTCCTGAAATCCATCAGCGCCTTTGAGATGTACCGCAAGCGTTTCCAGCAGATCATCCCCAGGCAGGTCGCCGACTTCCTGATCCTCGATCGCCAGTTCCCCCGCTCCATGCGCTACTGTCTGGTCAAGGCTGAGGAATCCCTTCACGCGATCACCGGTTCGCAGCCGTCAACCTTCGGCAACCTTGTCGAGCAACGCCTCGGACGCATACGGGCGGACATGGATTACGCAGACATCCAGGAGATCCTCGACACCGGCCTGCACGAATACCTGGACGAGTTCCAGACCAAGCTCAACGGCGTCGGCGACGCGATCTTCCAGACGTTCTTCGACCTGTCTTCCAACGCCGCGCAACACTGACCACGGCTTCGAAATAAATAGTCACAAGAAACAAAATCAGGCGGTCGCCGGACCGGGCACCTGATAGTCTGGATTCGTCTGCGCTTCTTCGATGAGATTGTGGATATAGCGCATCTTCTCGGCGACGGGTCGGGATAACGACCGGGTCAGCATGTCTTTCAGCCCCATCGTCCGATTCATCTCGTTCAACGCCGTGCCCAGCCGGACATAGGCCGACACCATCGCGTCAAAGTCCGCGCCGGG
>CBDUNP010000446.1:0-2645 GCA_965368605.1 uncultured bacterium
GTGATTGTCGGGCAGTGGATGCTGGATGATGTCAAGGATCCTGTCCTCTATGACTTTGACAACAGCACGCACGGCCTGAATGTCTGGGCTTACGATGGTCAATCATCGACTGACCCGCCGAATAATGAGACCACGCCGTCATCGCAACTAAACTTTCTTGAATACCCTGACATCGAGGGTAACGATAGTGATAGTCACAGCTACAACACTTCGTCGAATAATAACCATTCCATGATGCGTTATGTGTTCAAGATCAGTGAGGACGAGGCCGACGTGCTTCGTATCGATGTGGAATGGGTCGGCAGAAATTACAACGAACACGGTTCTCGTGAGGATGGGGTTGAGCTTTACATATGGAACTATGACTCGGGTAGCTACGAGCAATTGGATGATTCGGGAGACACGGAATCCGAGGTCACACTGACGGGTACGGTTGAGGCTAACCTTGGACAGTATCTTGGGGGTGCTTCGGGCGACACCATCACTATTCTTGCTCAGTCGCGAGACCGTCAAAGTGGAAACCGAGACAACATACTCTATTGTGACTATGTTTCTCTTACGCTTAATGATGTTCTGGTCGCTACCGATAGTCAGGACAGTAACAATGGCCTGGTTTCGGGCGGCGTCACCGCTGGCGAGGCCGGTATCGGTGACGGTGGGACCGCGTTCCGGTTCGACGGCACCTCCGGCCTGGTCACCATCCCCAACGACGACTCGATCAACTTCCCCGACGACTTCTCGCTCAGCGGCTGGTTCAAGCTCGATAGCAATTTCAACAGCTCCACGGGCACCTCGCAGATCATCATGAGCAAATACCAGAGCAACAACTACGACATGCTTCTGGTCCTCGCGGGCAACGACTATGGCCATGCTTCGCCACCCGATGGCTCAATGGTTTTCAAGATCGAGGGGGGCAACTCCACCAATGATACGAACTACGTCTGGACCAACCGGACGAGTTGGACGGCTGGGCAGTGGTATCACTTCACCGCCGTGCTCGACAGCAACTACGCACCCAACAACAAGATTTATATCAACGGCGTCGACGACTCCGGCGGCTTTTATAACGGTGTTGGTTCCGATGAGCTGAGCCTGGACTTCGACGCGGATGTCACCATCGGCGGCGGGCAGGCGGATTCCGGGCAGCTCTCCGGCCTGCGCTACTTCGAGGGCGTCATCGATGACGTCCGTCTGGTCGGGCAGGTCTTGACCGATTCGCAGATCGCCGAGCTCGCCAGTGTTAGCGAGCCGACCCCCGACACCGTACCGATCGCCTACGATACCAGCGGTTTTGGCGTGCCGTTGAACCTGGATGTGCAGGTCCCGGAGAACGTTACGTGGGTCCCCGGCGGGGGGCTGACCTTCGACGCCGAGACCAGGCTCATCTCGCCCGCGGCCGCAACCAAGCTCTACGACGCTTTGACCGCGACCAATCAGATGAGTGTTGAGATTCAGTTTACCCCCGCCAACACCAGCCAGTCCGGACCGGCACGCATCGTCTCATACGCAGGCGGCGCATCCGATACTAACTTCACCTTCGGGCAGGACGGCAACGAGTACATCACCCGGCTGGACACCACCTCCACCACCAGCGCCGGCACGCCCAGCGTCGACTCAGGCAACATGCTCTCCGCAGGCGTCGAACAGCACGTCATTGTCTCTTATGACGGCCAGAACATCATCATGTACGACAGCGACGGGTCCAGCATCGAACTGGCCCGTACGGGCGATTTTGATTGGGACAACGCCTTCGACCTGATCATGGGCAACGAAGCGGTAGACGGCTACAGCTGGCTTGGCACGCTGCACCGCGTGTCGATCTACGATCAGGCGTTTGACCAGAACCAAGCCGACAACGTCTTCGGTGGGGGTGCCCCCGGCGAACCCGGAAGCGGCGGCGCCGGCAACAGTGTCGACTGGATCGAGCAGTAGCGCAACAACCCAAACGTAGCGCGCGTCGCAACGTGTAGTTCAGGCGGGAACCCCGAAGTTCGCCGTGTGGCCGCGGCGGCTAAACATAACCACGACCGTCTGATGTGGCGAAATCTCCCGTCGGCCGCCGTGGTCTAAGGGCGGTCAAATATCGACGTGCAAGGTCTTACAGGTCCGACGGGTCGTACACCCACTGCTCGATCGTGCGATCGACATCCGTCAGCTCGCTCTTGTCGAACCACAACGCCAGCTCGCGCTCGGCTGACTCGGGGCTGTCTGAGCCGTGGATCATGTTGAATCCGCCGGACATCCCAAAGTCGCCGCGGATCGTGCCCGGGTCGGCCTTGCGCCCGTTGGTCGCGCCGATCAGCGTCCGGCAGACCGTGATCGCCTCGAGCCCCTGGATCGCCAGCACCATGACCGGCGAGCTGGTCACGAACTTGATCAGCCCGTCATAGAAAGGCTTCCCGGCGTGCTCGGCGTAGTGCTTCTCCGCCAGCTCCTTGGGCACCAGCATCAGCTTGGCACCGACGATACGCAGGCCCTTACGCTCGAACCGCTGGAGGATGGTGCCGGCCAGGCCGCGCTGGATGGCGTCGGGCTTGAGAATAATCAGGGAAGTCTGCATCGTTTGGCTCTCAATCAGGGGTTGGGGGTCACGTCTTGGGACGGTGTTATCCCGTATCCAGCCAAAGATATCAAGCCGAGCGTTT
>CBDUNP010000447.1:0-2628 GCA_965368605.1 uncultured bacterium
TCCATCATGCCCGGCAAGGTCAACCCCGTCATCTGCGAGTCCGTCATGCAGGTCGCCTGCCGGGTCATCGGCAACGACGCCACCGTCACCATGGCCGGCATGGGCGGCGTCGGCAGCATCTTCGAGCTCAACGTCGCCATGCCCGTGATGATCGACGCCTTCCTCGAATCCGTCTCCCTGCTCTCCAACGTCAGTAACGTCTTCGTCGACAAACTCCTGAACGACCTGGAAGTCAACGAAGAACGCTGCACCGAACTGCTCGAAGCCTCCCTGATGACCATCACCGCGCTCGCCCCCGAGGTCGGCTACGACAAGTGCGCCGCGCTCGCCAAGCAGGCCCACAAGGAAGGCAAGACCATCAAGCAACTCGTCGGCGAATTGAAACTGATGCCCGAAGAACGCCTCGCCGAACTCATGGACTATGACAGCATGACAAGGCCGGGCTAATCCTTGACAGTAAGTTCTGGTATTTCCAAAATAACCCCGGATGAACTGACTAAATCGACTCCGGCCGCTTGCGGCTTAGCGTACTAAATAACAACCCACCCACGCTTGCGGTTTAATCTTCCCCCGTGACCCCACCCGATCAAGGACACCCCATGAAAACCATCCTAAGCCTCGCCGCCGTGCTGCTTCTATCCGCACCCGTTGCCGCCGAAGTCTCCGTGACACCTGTCGCCCTGACCGTCGGCTCGCCCGCCATCGAGGACATGGACTTCAGCTTCCGTCCCAACGGGGTCAACGCCGGCACCAGCGTCCACCTGCTCGTCGCCGGCCTGGATAACCCGATCGTCAAGCTCGACGACGACAACAGCACGCTTGACAAGGCGGTCGACTCCACCGGCAAAGACCTCTTGCAGGAACCGCCCAAGCAAGACAACGGTTTTTCGTTCTCATCTTCAAGTGGACCGATCGGGCCTTTCCCCCGCATCAGCGAGGACGGCACGCAACTCATCGTCGAGCTCACCACCCCCCAGGCCCCCGCGCCCGGCGCGACCGGCATCAGCTACCAGGGCTCGCTCGCCATCACCATCGCCGCCGGCAAGACCACCGCGTCGGCGCAGGGCGTCGCCACCAAGCCCGGCAAGGTTCAGCTCGGCGACCACACCATCGAGATTACCGGCATAGGCCCAAGCGACTGGGAAGAAGGCAAGTTCAATCTCAAGCTCAAGATGAACACCCAACTGCTCGACGCCATCTCCGCCTGGAAGATCACCGCCCCCGACGGCACCGAGCTGTCCGACGGCCCAAACTCCACCATGACCATGAACCAGACCGCCCAACTCGAGCTCACCCTCGAGCAGAACCCCGGCACCTTCAACATCGAACTGGAACTCTACGACGGCCTGGAAACCATCCAAGTCCCCGTCGCTCTGGAAGTGGGTCTGGGGATCGAGTAAACCGCCAGCCGGGTTCCGTCTAATTAAGCTTTCGCATAGGCCAACAACGCCGGGCCTGAACGAAGTGAAGACCTGGATCAGGCCTGTTGAGTTGGAGCCTGATCCCAGCCATCCCAACCCAGGCTTTTCCGGCCTGTCCGGGGTATAATCCCCGGATGGTGGCGGAACAGACGTATGACATCATCGTGATCGGTGGCGGACACGCGGGCGCGGAGGCGGCCTGGGCGGCGGCGAATATCCTGCGCCCGCAGTTCGACAGCAGTGGGGGGGCTGGTTCCGGAGAAGGGCGTGTGGCCCTGATGACCATGGACCCGGCCAAGATCGGGGCGATGAGCTGTAACCCGGCGATCGGCGGGCTCGCCAAGGGGCAGATGGTCCGGGAGATCGACGCCATGGGCGGCCTCATGGGCCTCGCCGCCGACGCGACCGGCATCCAGTTCCGCGTCCTCAATGCCAGCAAAGGCCCCGCCGTCCGCGGCCCGCGCTGTCAGTCCGACAAGTACGCCTACGCCCGGGAGGTCCAACGCCTCCTGGCCACCCGCCCGAACCTGGACATCCTCGCCGGGGCCGTCGAAGACTTTATCATCGAGGACGGCCGATGCGTCGGGATTAAATACCTACCCCAGACCCCAGACCCCAGACCCGCCGAGCAACTCCGCGCCGACGCCACCATCCTCACCACCGGCACCTTCATGCGTGGCCTGATGCACACCGGCGACACACAAACCCCCGGCGGCCGCGTCGATGAAGCCCCCTCCGTCGGGATCAGCGCCGCGCTGACCAACCTTGGTTTCGAGCTTGGCCGACTCAAGACCGGCACGCCCCCACGCCTCGCCGCCGAGTCCATCGACTTCACACAGCTCGAACGCCAGCCCGGCGACGACGACCCAACCCCGTTCAGCGAACTCACCCCCCGGGACACCGCCGGCGCATTCCCCGCCATCGAGCAACGCCCCTGTTGGATCACCCACACCACGCCTAAGGCCCACGAACTCATCCGCGCCAACCTCGACCGCGCCCCGATGTACAACGGCCAGATCGAGACCGCCGGCCCACGCTACTGCCCGTCCATCGAAGACAAGGTCGTCCGCTTCGCCGACCGCGGATCGCATCACGTCTTCCTCGAACCCGAATCACTCGAAACCAACGAGATCTACTGCAACGGCATCAGCACGTCCCTGCCCGCGGATGTGCAGGAGCAGGTCGTCCGCATGATGCCCGGCTGCGA
>CBDUNP010000448.1:0-2627 GCA_965368605.1 uncultured bacterium
TCCGACACCATAAAGCGAAGACGAAACATCCATCACCAGTTGATGCAACCGATTCACTTCCAGAACATCCCCGCGTCTGGCGGCTTCGTAGAGCTCGACATACAGGCGAGGGAACAGGTTCGCGCCGCCCGACACGCCGCCATTGCCCCCGAGCAACGTCGCTTCGCCGAGCATTTCCTCCGGGCCGATCAAGGCGGTCTTATCCGGATAATCATTTAACAAACGGATCACCTGATGGAAGTACGTCATCCGGCCTGAGCTGTCCTTGTATGCCGCCACACGCGGGTGATCCAACAGCCGACGCAGGGTGTCCAGCTCGATATCCAGCTTGGTGCAGCTGGGCATGTTGTAGGGCACGAGCGGCAGCGGCGAGTCGTTCGCCAGATCCAGGTAATACTCAACCAGCTCCGGCTGCCCCACGGGCAGGTAATAAGGCGGCGCTGCCACTACGGCACTGGCGCCTTGTTCCGCGGCATATCCCGCCAACGACAACGTCTCTTCGTAAGACGTGTCCGTTACGCCCACCAGCACAGGCCGGCGGTTGCCCACCCGAGAGCAGACCCGCTCGATCAACTCGCGTCGCAGCCGGTAGCTTAAGCTCGGGCCTTCACCCGTCGTGCCGAGGATGAACAAGCCATGGACACCGCCAGCGAAGATGTGCTCGATCAATCGTTCCAGGCCCTCAACGTCCAGCGTATCGCGTGCCGCTAAAGGCGTAACCATCGGCGGGATGATCCCACTGAACCGTGGCAAGCCGCTATTCACTGTTGACCCGTTTCGATCGATTGTCATATTGCACCTCTTAAATAGTCCTGCCGCGGGGTAGCCCCCAAGGATTCACGACACGGCCGCGGGGTCCGTAACACCGACCCGGCATGCCTGTGCCTGCGAACTGCAACAACGCAGCGCAGACAACCACGTGTGGGTATCCAGCGTAATCGGCTGGGACGTATGGACCGTAAACCGATGAGACTCACCGGGCAGCAAGGTCACCAGTTGGTTGTCGACCCGCACTCTCGGAGCGATCGCATCCGGCCAGAGCACTAGGTCGCGCAACAACGACTGTGCCGTGACCGTGACCTCGTACCCGTCATCGGTAGAGCGGATTGAAACATTGGCACGCGGAACTTCATAAGCAAATGCCTTGTCCGGCTCAAAGAACCAGACACCGCGGAGATCTCCCGCATCCGCCACGATAAACTCCGAATCACCCCTCTCGGGAACCGCCATCTCATTAGTCAGCGGGACCCGTTCCACCGAACGCGGGGCCACCTCTATCGAATGGGACCACTCTGCCACCGCCTCGCCGGCCACATTGACTCGCCGCAGACGCAAGTCCGCAGACCACGATTCATCGCTATCGTTAATCAACATGCACGCCAGCCCCTCCCCGTCCGGCTGGATTGTTACCAGGCGATCCGCCAGCGAGCGTTTCGAGGCGTGCCAGAGAAGCTTGGGACTCCCGTCGGAACTGATCGCGGACCAACTGATCGTCGGCCAGCAGTCGTTCAGCTGCCAATACAGCGAGCCCGTGCAATATGGCCAGAGCGATCGGAACCACTCGACGCCGGTAGTCACCGAGCGTGCCTGCACCACCTGCGCAAGATAATTCCACGCGTCCAGATCGTCATTCTTATCAAAGAAGTCGGCGTAATGCTTATCGAGCGATTCCTGGCCGCCGACCGCCTTAAACCGGCTCATCAGTTTCGGGTCATCGGGGGCACATTCATCGTAACCCGTGACGACACGTCGAAGCGTGCCGGGGTTGGCGGGGCCACAGAACCCGAATTCGCTGGCGAAGCGTGGGCGGTGATCGCGGTAACTCGTGGCGGGCTCGCGTTTCCAGGCCTCCCACAGGTGCATCACGCCGTGCTGGGCATCGTTGGGCGAGCCGTCGTGGTCCGTGTTGTCTGGGCTGTTCACGATGTAGGGCCGAGATGGGTCGGTCTCGGCAAGCCATTGCGGCATCAGTTCGCGGTAGAAAGTCTCACCCCAGGGTCGGCCGTCAAGAAGCGTGCGCCAGGCCTCACGCTGGTAGTGGAACCAGATACTTTCATTCCCGCCGCAGTAGATCACGAGGCTGGCGTGCGAGCTGAGCCGGGCGGCGTTCTGACGGACCTCGACTTCAAGCGTATCTCTGAGCATCGCCTCGGGGTACATCGCGCAGGCGAACAGCATGTCCTGCCAGACCATCAGCCCTAATTCGTCGCAACGCTCGTAGAAATAATCCGACTCAAACAGACCTCCGCCCCAGACGCGCAGCATATTCATGTTCGCTTCACACGCCTGATCGAGGCGGTGATAGACCTGCTCGGGCGTGACCCGGCTGGGGAAACAATCATCGGGGATCCAGTTCGCCCCCTTGCAGAACACCGGTCGACCATTAACCCGCAACGTGAAAGCCGAGCCCGCATCGTCTTCTGCACGGTCAAGTTCGATCTGCCGCAGCCCGACACGGTGGACCGTGTGGTCGAGCATGCGGCCGTGCGTGTCATATAGATAGGCTTCCAGCCTGTACAGCGGCTGGCCCCCGTATCCACGCGGCCACCAGAGCTGCGGCTTGTTGATCAGCAAAGTCACGGCATCCGTGTCGCCCCCTTCCAGCGAGCCGCATTTCCTAGTCACAC
>CBDUNP010000449.1:0-2617 GCA_965368605.1 uncultured bacterium
CAGCTTGCGTATAACGAGAAGCACGACATCGAGCCGGAGACCGTCAAGAAGGCGATCCGCATGGGCTTGGAGCTGGAGTTGCGGGCCCGCAAGACGGCGCGTGAGGCGCTGGCTGGCGAAGGGCCGGACAGCGAGCAGGAGTACGACCGCGCGGAATTGATTTCCGAGTACGAGAAGCAGATGCTCGAAGCGGCGAACGCGTTGGAGTTCGAGAAGGCCGCTCACCTCCGCGACCGAATCAAGGAGGTCAAGGCCTCGCCCGAGATGGGGCCGATCAAGAAGCGGTCGTCCAAGCCCCGCAAGCCCAAGCCGGGCACGCCGGGGACGAAGGTGATTAAGAAGAAAAAGAAACACTAGTCAGCTTGATATTGGTTTCGTCTAACTGGTCCTGATCCGGGCCTTCACTGTGTTCAGACCCGGCGTTGCAGGTCTTAACTGAATCTGTTGAGACGGGGCCGGGCAAACACAAGTCAAAGAAAAACAGCACCGCCCGTTACTGCGGTGCTGTCTTATTTAGTTACTCTCATCATCGATCGAAGATGACTGCTTGCGTGGTCAGCGGCGGCGGATCAGCGCCAGGCCACCGAGGCCAATCAGTGCCAGGCTGGCGGGCTCGGGTGCGACCACGGCACCGCCGACGACGTAGCCCTCTTGGCCGGAGACGTAGTTGGTCTGCGTGTCGCCGAAGACCCAGTTCACGCCGTAGGCGACATCGGTGCCCAAGACGTCAGGTGCGCCGGAGCCGACGCCGTTTGCGCCGTTCTGGATGTAGCTGGCCGGGGGCGGGGCGATGGTCAGAGCGGCGACGTCGGCGAAGGTCAGCGGGTCGGTGCCGACGAGGTTGTGGACCCAGGACGAGTTGGTGTTCCAACCGGGTGTCTCGTAGACCTTGGCGACCTTGTCGGACAGGTCGGCGTAGTCCAGGTCGTAGGTCTTGCTGCCGTCGCCGTTCGTGGTGAACAGGGGCTGGAATGCGCCGTTGGAGGGCTCGTTGGCGATGACGGCGTAGTTGCCCAGGCCGTCGGTCACCCAGAGGTTGATGTAGGGACCGACCGCAGGGCCCGATCCGGGTGCGAAGCGTGTGGTGTCGTCGTATCGGGTGATCGCAAGTTGCGTCAGGTCGCTGACGGCGATGCCGTTGACGTCGTTGGAACCGAGCGCGGCTTTCATGCCGCCGGCGCTGATGATGAACTCGGTCGCACCGGGGACGTAGGCGTTGTTAGGCTGGATCGTGGGCGGGTTGCCGCCGCCTTCACGGATGACGAACGAGTCGAATCCCGCCTGGGCGACGCCGCTGATTCCGAGGACCGTGGCACAAACAGTAGTGATGGCTGCTTTCTTAAACATATCTTTTTCTTTCTCCGCCGGAGTGGGCCGGCATCCCGTATCCCCGATTAGGGGGCTGATTGTTATTGATGGTCGGATGATGTCATCGGACCGGGTAAGTCATTCAAGGCCAGTTAAAACCAGGCAACACACCTGATTCATGTTTTTAATTTTGGCCGCATCACGGGTGCTTTCTCCCAATTCCCGTGATGCGGCCGAACGAACGCTCCCCTCCGGGGATAGACTTATGCACGCTTACGCTTGATCAGGGCCAGGCCGCCGAGGCCGAGCAGGGCCAAGCTGGCGGGCTCGGGAACAGTTGCGAAGTAGCTGTCGAAGAACGGGCTGTAGGGGCCGTTCAGATTGGCGCCCTGATCAAATGCCCAGTTGTCCATGTTCAGCGTCAGGTCGATGGTGTAGAAGCCCTGGTTTGCCGGCGAAGTCTGGTTTTCGGTGATCTCGAAGATGCCGGTGTAGGTTCCGCTGACCCCCGTGGGGTGATTAAAGGCTTCGATGGTGCCGGGCGAGGTTTCCGTGCCTTCCAGACCGGAGGCGGTCAGGTCGAGGTTGTAGGCGTGCCAGATGCCGCCATCGTTGACGTTGTCGTAGACGCTGAAACGGCCGGCGTCGGAAGGCGTCGTGTTTTCACCTTCGACGCTGAAATTGAACTCGGTCCAGTAGGTGCCGTCGAAGTTCGCAAACTCCATCTCAACGGAGGTGTCGGTGTTGCCGTCATCGTCGTAGAGTTGAGTGAAGCCGACGCCGGTGTTCCCGTGCACATTGCCAGAACCTGCGCTGCCTTCGATGGTGTACCACCAAGAGCCCATGGCGACGTTGATGTCGCTGGCATATGCCGCGTACTGATCCACGAAGTAGAGCGAGAGGTCACGGTCAGCAATCGCGACGGTGTCGAGGGGGTTGATGGCGTTCTGAGCATCGGCGAGCGTCGCGTAGCGAACGACGGTGCCCTCATAGCCGAATCGGTCGGTGCTGATGGCGCCCATGCCGTCGGCCAGGGCGGGGGCTGCTGCGCCACACACACACGCGGCCGAAGCCGCCACAGTAATCATTTTACGTCCAAACATCTTTCTCTCCTGCCTTTCATTCGTTTTGGTGGCTCATCGCCACCATGTAGTTGCAATAGGTTCTAAAACTGATTCGATCCCGATGGTTGGGCTCTGGCCGCATCACGGATGCTTTCTCCCAATTCCCGTGATGCGGCCGCCCGCTTTCTCCCTCCCAGGAGTTACTTACGCACGCTTACGCTTGATCAGGGCCAGGCCGCCGAGGC
>CBDUNP010000450.1:0-2612 GCA_965368605.1 uncultured bacterium
TCATGGACCTCAACCAATGGCTGCTCAACTGGGACTTCGGCACACCACCCCCCTCGAACAACATCCCCGAACCCGCCACCCTCACCTCACTCGCCCTGCTCACCCTCCTCTGCGCAAAACCATCGCGCAAACCATAACCCCCGCCGCCGCAGATAGTATTCACCCCCGAAGCCGGGTCATGGCCCAAAGGGCCTTGGCCCGGATCGCTTCAAACCCACACCCACACCCACACCCACAAATCCCCAAACCCCACTTCAGCAATCAACAACCGAAGGTCCGCGAAGCGAAATCAGCAATCAGACTTCACACTTCAGCGATCCCCCCTCACTCCGTCCCCCCACCCCCCGGCAGCACCACCCGCGGCGCGCCCGGCCCATCGATCGCACGCAGATTACTCAACGGGTCCTTCTGCAGCCTTAAAAACTTAAACCCAAGCAGCCGCGCCTTCCCCGCCGCGTCCCTCGCTTCAAGGTCCGCCGTCGACCGCGCGATGTAATCGTCGATCGGCTCCTCGCGCACCTCCGGGCTCGCCGAGTGGATCAGGTTCACCCCGCCATCCTTGTCCAACGCGATCAGCCCCACGTGCCCGACCCACGCGCTGCCGCCGAAAATATCCTCCATCGAGCCCGCTCGCGCCCCCCGGTCCACCGGCTTACGCTTCCCGGGCGTCCCCCGCACAATATTCACAAAATCCCCGTCCCGTAAACGCCCCTTCGCCATCTCGATATCTTCAAACCGGATGAACTCGTGCACGTATTCCTTCACCGGGATATCCGTCTCAAGCTTGTACCGGTTCCGCAGAAACTTCGCACGGTCCACCTTCTGCTCAAACTTCATCACACGCTTGCGCGCCAGCTCCGCCGTGATATCACGCACCAGCCACGCATTGTTCGGGTTCCAGTCCGCCTCGGTGTAATGGTTCCGCGTCACCACCCCGATCCGCCCGCCGTCGTAACGGATACGCTGGAGCATCCGGATAAAATCCTCCCAGTTATCCGTCAACGCCATCGCGTAAGTATGCTCGCTGAACACCACGCAGTCGCTGCGGTCCAGACAATAGATCGGCTGCGGGTCGTAATGCTCGAACGGCATCTCGCCCAACAGATAAAGCTCGTAAGGCTGCCCGATATTCTTCCGCGCCAGGTGCGTGATCCGCCGCGGCAGCTCAGGCTCAAACGCCATCAGGTAACGCAGGTAAACATCCACCTCCGCCTCGCTGAACTCATACAACGGCTTGGCGATCAGCTCACCCAACTGCTTCGGATCAACCCCCGCCTCGTCGCACACCTCGCGCTGCCGCTTGGTCAGCACCACCGGCTTACGCGCCACCGCCTTCGCCTCGGCCTCCCCCGGCGTCGCCGTCGGCCCATCCGCCTCGACTTCCTGCGCGGCTTCCCCCGCCTGCTCAACGCCCCCCTCAACCGCCTCCGCGTCCTCGCGCTCCCCACGCATCGCCTCGAGCTGCTCCTCCAGCTCCTTGATCTTCTCCTCCACCACCGACCCGATCGAGTCGTCCGCGCACGCCTTCTCCAACAGAGCCACCCCCGGCATCCCCGGAACACCCCCCAGCCCCACCGCAAAGACCAACGCCCAGCCCATCAACGCGCTATATGTGTAATTCTTCATTCTAGAATTATACCCCACCCACCCCCAGCCCCCCAATCCCCCCCTCCCCCGAAGCCCACGTTTGCCAAACGTGGGCCCCTCCCCACTTCAGCAATCATCGATCATCAATCAGCAACCGAAGGTCCGCGAAGCGAAATCCCCCCACTTCAGCAATCAGCCATCACACTTCAGCATTCCCCTACAATGCCCCCCATGTCATCCATCAACTGGTTCCCAGGCCACATGCACAACACCCGGCAGGCGCTCGAAGCGCTCATGCCCTCCTGCGACGTCGTCATCGAATTGCTCGACGCCCGCCTCCCCAACGCCTCCAGCAACCCCCTCCTGGACGAGCTACGCCGCAACATCCCCGGCAAAGCCCCCCACGGAGCCCACGGCGACGTCCCCTGCATCACCCTGCTCACCAAAGCCGACCTCGCCGACCCCAAGGTCACCAAACTCTGGCAGGACCACCTCCGCGAGCAGCGCGGCGTCAGGACCGCCGCCGTCAACCTCAACGACAAGCAGGACATCAAACGCCTGCCCAGCCTCGTCAAAAAACTCGCGCTCAAGAAAAACCGCCACGGCAAACCCCTCCGCGTCATGATCGTCGGCATCCCAAACGTCGGGAAATCCACCCTCGTCAACGCGCTCCGCGGCAAGAAAGTCGCACGCGTCGGCGACGAGCCCGCCGTCACCAAAGGCCGACAGGAAGTCAACCTCGGCAACGGCATCGTCCTCGTCGACACCCCAGGCATCCTCTGGCCCAAACTCGAAGGCCCCGGCATCGGCCTGAAACTCGCCATCTCCGGCGCCATCAAAGACACCGCCACCGACTACACCCACCTCGCCAGCGCCACAATCGAACTCCTCAAAACCCACTACCCCGACGCCCTCAAATCCCGCTACAAGCTCGACACCCTCGACCCCGACCCCGCCGAACTCCTACAAACCATCGGCCAAAAACGCGGCTGCCTCATCGCCGGCGGCGAAGTCGACCCCTCACG
>CBDUNP010000451.1:0-2607 GCA_965368605.1 uncultured bacterium
GACTGGGGCAGATACGACTGGCCGCCTGCAATGATAACGTCACCACGATATTGAGGATCACCCGGCTCAATGAAGCCATTGAGTCACATAGAGATTTGCCAGCCGCCATCCAGAGCCTGCAGGCCTAACCATGACACAAGCCCCGACCAACTCGAACTCCGACACCAACGCCGCGCCCAAGCGCGTCCGCGTCGGTGATCTGTTGGTCGAGAAGGGACTGGTCACCGAAGAGCAGATCGGTAAGGCGCTGGCGTTCCAGAAGGATCGCGGGCATAAGAAGCTACTCGGTGAGGTCCTGATTGAGCTTGAGTATGTCACCGATGCTCAGGTCATGGAGGCGCTTGCCGAGGCCTACGGCATCCCGTTTGTTAATCTGGACACCACGGTTTCAGATCCAGCTATTCTGGACGTTCTTCCTAAAGACTTTCGTGATCAGCAGTGCGTGTTGCCATTGTTCCTTGTCAACGGCAAGCTCACTCTGGCCGTCGCCGAACCCGCCAATGTCTTCATCGTTGAGGAAGTCACGCGCATCACCGGGCACAGCGTCCAGCTCGTCGCCGCCACAGCTAAAGATATCCTGGCCACCCAGCAGGCTCAGGCCGCCGGTGAAGCCGGCATCGTTATTGATGAGCTTATCGACGACATCGACGAAGAAGACCTTACCGTCGTCGAGCAGCAGATCACCGACCTCACCGACGGCAGCGAAGATTCCGCCAACGAGTCCCCGGTCATCAAGCTGGTCAACTATCTGCTGTTCGCAGCCGTTCAAGAGGGCGCCAGTGACATCCACATCGAGCCCGATGATTCGGCCCTGCGTGTGCGATACCGCGTCGATGGCCAGCTCTATCAGAAGATGACGCCCCCGATCAAGATGCTCCCCGCCGTGGTCAGCCGTATCAAGATCATGGCCAAACTCGATATCTCTGAACGCCGGGTTCCCCAGGACGGCGGCATCAGCATCCGAATCAGCAAGCGTCCAGTGGATCTGCGGGTATCCACCATGCCCGGGAAATTTGGCGAGAAAGTCGTCATCCGGATCATCGACAAAAACAACGCGATGACCGGTCTGCACCAGATCGGCTTCTCCCAGACGATGCTCGACCAGTTTGCGTCGATCATCAGCCAGCCCAACGGCATCGTTCTTGTGACCGGGCCGACCGGTAGTGGTAAGTCCACCACCCTTTACGGGGCGCTACGCCACATCAATAAAGAGTCGGTCAATATCAGCACCGTCGAAGACCCTGTCGAGATGAATATCCCCGGGATCAATCAGTTCCAGACCAACGAGAAAGCTGGATTCACCTTTTCCACGGCGCTCCGCGCACTGCTGCGTCAGGACCCCGACGTCGTCATGCTCGGCGAAATCCGTGATCAGGAGACCGCCCGCATCGCCACCCAGGCCGCACTCACCGGGCATATGGTCCTCTCGACCCTGCACACCAATGACGCGCCCAGCGCGATCACCCGCCTGTTCAACATCGGCGTGGAGCCCTACCTCGTCGCCGCCAGCATACGCGGCGCCCTCGCCCAGCGGCTGGTCCGCCGGATATGCAAGGACTGTAGGGAGCCGGTCAAACTCACCGATGCCATGAAACGCGCCGTCGACCGCATGGGACCACAGGCCCAAGCCATCAAACAATTTTATCAGGGTGACGGCTGCAAGTCCTGCCGTGGCACCGGCTATGCAGGGCGCGCCGGTATCTACGAACTCTTTATTCCCAACGACGAGGCGCTCGACGCCATCACGCGTGGCGCATCCCTGCAGGAACTACGAAAGATCGGCGAAGCCTCCGGCTATATCACCCTGCTGCAGGACGGGCTCGAGAAGGTCGAGGCCGGTATCACCACCTTCGAGGAACTCGTTTCCGCGATCACACACTGATCCAGACCATCAACACACGATCAGATAAACGCAAACACTCATGGCCAGCTTCAAGTACAAAGCGAGAGACGGACGCGGTGAACTCATCACCGGTGTCCTCAACGCACCCAGCGTCGAAGACGCCGGACGCCTGCTGCGCAGCGATGGTAAGTTCGTTGTGAAGATCGATCAGGTCAAGGAAGCCGCCGGACAAGCCAGCAAGTCCACCGGTACCGGCGGGGGAGGCGGCAAAATCCGCCGATCTGAGGTTATCACCTTCTCCCATCAGCTCGCCGTCATGGTCGATACCGGCGTCCCGATCTCCGAAGCCCTGGAATGCGCTTCGCAACAGACCGAAAATGAAGCCTTCAAGGCCGTCCTCAAAGACATCTCTGACCAGGTCCAAGCCGGCAACGACCTGTCGTCTGCGCTGCGCTCGCACGCGAAAATCTTCCCGCCGGTGATGACCAGTCTCATCCGTGCCAGCGAAGTCTCCGGCACGATGGGCAAGATGCTTGAACGTGTCTCAGGCTACCTCTCTAAAGAGATGCAGACCGCCAAGAAGATCAAGGGCGCTCTGACCTACCCCGCCTTCATGCTTGGGATGGTGGTCCTGGTCACGATATTCCTGTTGATCTTTGTTCTCCCAAGATTCGCCGGGATCTACCAGGCCAAGGGCACCGCGCTGCCATTGCCGACGCAAATGCTTCTGAGCTTTAGCGGCAGCATCATGGAGAATTGGCACC
>CBDUNP010000452.1:0-2606 GCA_965368605.1 uncultured bacterium
GCAGGTCGGCTGGACCCCCGTGATCGACACGCACCGGCTCGCCGGCGAACTTGGCATTAAGCAACTGCTCTTCAAGGACGATGGGCGGAACCCCACCGCCAGTTTTAAGGACCGCGCCAGCTCCGTCGGCGTCGCCCACGCTCTGCAATGCAACGCTGGCACCATCGCGTGTGCCTCCACAGGCAATGCCGCGACCAGCCTCGCCGGCCACGCCGCGCTCGCCGGCATGCCCTGTGTCATCTTTGTGCCCAGCACCGCGCCCCAGCCCAAGCTGGCGCAGCTGCTGGTCTATGGTGCTCATGTCGTTGCGGTACAGGGCAGCTACGATGAAGCGTACAACCTCTGCTCGCAGGCCTGCACGAGGTTTGGCTGGTACAACCGAAACTGTGCGATCAACCCCGTGCTGGTCGAGGGCAAAAAAACCGGCGGGCTGGAGATCGCCGAGCAGTCCCACAGCTTCGGCGGTGTGCCCGACTGGGTCGCGGTCAGTGTGGGCGACGGCTGCACCATCGCCGGCATCTGGAAGGGCCTCAAGCAGATGCACCAGCTCGGCCAGATCGACCGCCTCCCCCGACTGCTGGGCGTGCAGGCCGACGGCGTCGCACCGATCGGGTACGTCCTGGAGCACGGCAAACTCCCCGACAAACTCCAGGACGGCGGCACGATCGCAGACAGCATCAACGTCCCCGTCCCCCGAAACCTGCAAAAAGCGGTCAACGCACTGAAAGAGGCCGACGGCGTCCTGGTCTGCGTCGACGACCAACAGATCCTCGACGCGATGAAGCTCGGCGGCACGCACGGCATCTACGCCGAGCCCGCCGCCGCCGCCGCCCTCGCCGGCGTCATCGCCGCCCGTGAGGTGGATGTGATCTCCGCCAACGACCGTGTCTTGAGCATGGTCACCGGCAGCGGATTGAAAGACACCAAAGCCGCCATTAAGGCGGGTGGCCAACCGATCAGTATCAAGCCCGACATAGACAACCTCGCCGCCGCACTTCAAGGTCGGGGCGTATAGGACGGAGCAAGTTGATGAAGGTGAATCAGGACGTATTACAAAGAACCGTAAACCAGTGCCGTGAACGCAAGGTGCTGTTGCCGACCTTCGCGCAGATGCGTGACCCGTCCAAAGTCCCTCAGAAGGTCAAGGACCGGCTTAAACAGGTCGGCCTCTGGGACGTGGACCCGATCAATCTTTTCCGCATCAGTTGGAAAAACGAGCCAACCGAAAAAGGCGGGCTCTACAACAACGGCAACTATGTCGTGTTTCCGCCGGAGATGACCGGCGTTGACGCGACCATCATCGGCATCGTCGGCAAGTACTTCCCCACCGGCGCGCACAAGGTCGGTGCCGCCTACGGCTGCCTGGCGCCCCGACTCGTCACCGGCGAGTTTGATACGACTCAGAACAAAGCCGTCTGGCCCAGCACGGGCAACTACTGCCGTGGGGGCGCGTTCGACTCGGCGCTGCTCGGCTGCGACGCGGTCGCCATCCTCCCCGAAGAGATGAGCAAGGAACGCTTCGACTGGCTCAACGGCATCTGCTCGGAAGTCATCGCCACCCCCGGCTGCGAGTCCAACGTCAAAGAGATCTACGACAAGTGCTGGGAGATCCGCAACACCCGCCCCGAGTGCGTGATCTTCAACCAGTTCGAGGAGTTTGGCAACCCCACCTGGCACTACCACGTCACCGGCTCGATCATCCAGGAAGTCTTCGAGACCCTCGGCAGCGATAAACGCCTCGCCGGCTACGTCTCCGCCACCGGCAGCGCCGGCACGATTGCGGCTGGGGATTATTTACGAACTTTGCATCCCCAGTTGCGCGTCGTCGCCACTGAAGCGTTGCAGTGCCCAACCCTCTACCAGTTCGGCTTCGGCGGGCACCGTATCGAGGGCATCGGCGACAAGCACGTCCCCTGGGTCCACAACGTCCGCAACACCGACATGGTCTCCGCGATCGACGACGAGCAGTGCATGTCGCTGTTCCGCCTGTTCAACGAGCCGGCCGGGCAGGAATACCTCAAGACGTCGCTCGCGGGTGAACTGGTCGATCAACTGCCGCTGCTGGGTATCTCCTGCATCTGTAACCTCATCGCCTCGATCAAGACCGCGCAGCACTACGACATGACCGGCAAGGATGTCATCTTCACCTGCCTGACCGATTCGTCCGAGCTCTACGGCAGCCGGCTTGCTGAACTCACCGAGGAACGCGGGGACTACACCCGTGACCAGGCGATCGCCGACCGTGCCCGCTACCTGGACGGCATCGTGACCGACCACGTCCGCGAGTTGAATTACGCCGACCGCAAGGCCCTGCACAACTTCAAGTACTTCACCTGGGTCGAGCAGCAGGGCCGAACCATCGACGAGCTCAACGAGCTCTGGGACCCGGACTTCTGGACTCAGACGTTCGCTCAGGTCGACGAATGGGATAAGCTGATCGAAGCCTTTAATCAACAAACCGGCGTCCTGGACCTCCTGTGATAACATGGTCATAAACCAAGCCCACGGTTTTCATGCGTGGGCCTACATGGACTAACCATCATGGGCACCTGCTTCACCAACGCCACGCTCATTCAACTGGACCCGCCGAAGGTCGAGAAGGGCAA
>CBDUNP010000453.1:0-2576 GCA_965368605.1 uncultured bacterium
CCCAAGGCTCCGTGGTTCAGGTCACGAAGACCGACAAGGGCTGGGTGATGCTCCGCAACGGAGAACCCTACTTTATTAAGGGCGCCGGCGGGACCCGGCACCACGAAAAGCTGGTCGCGTTCGGCGGCAACTCGGTCCGGACCTGGGGCGCGGACAACGCCGGTGAAATACTGGACCGGGCACACGCCCTGGGCCTGACCGTGACGGTCGGCATCTGGCTGGAACACGAACGGCACGGGTTTGATTACAACGACAAGGCCGCGGTCGCGGCGCAGCTTGAAGCCGCACGTGCTGTTGTCGAGAAACACAAGGACCACCCCGCCCTGCTGATGTGGGGGCTGGGCAACGAGATGGAAGGCGACGGGAAAAACCCGGCCATCTGGAAAGCGGTGAATGACATCGCAAAGATGGTCAAGCAGATCGACCCCAACCACCCGACGATGACCGTGCTCGCAGAGATCGGCGATCCGAAGCTCGATAACTTCAAGCAGTTCTGCCCGGACATCGACGTACTCGGCGTCAACAGCTACGGCGGCCTGATGACACTGGGCGAGCGCCTCGCGGCACGCAACCTGGACCGACCCTTTGTGCCAACAGAGTTCGGCCCACTAGGGCAATGGGAGGTCGGGATGACAGGCTGGGGCGTGCCGGTCGAATTGACAAGCACCCAGAAAGCCAAGTTCTGCTCCGAGGCGTATATGGCTTCGGTCGTCGGCTACCCGGAACTGTGCCTGGGCGGATATGTTTTTAACTGGGGCAACAAGCAGGAAGTCACACCGACCTGGTACAGCCTGATCCTCGAAGACGGCGACGCGACCGAAACCGTGGACGCCATGAGTCGGCACTGGACGGGGCAATGGCCCGAGAACCGCGCGCCCTCCATCAGCCCGATCGAGATGCCGGGCGTCGACCTGAACAAAGTTGTCGCGGGCTCTGAAAACCGAGCCACCGTTACCGCCCGCGACCCCGACGGCGACAAGCTGACCTACACCTGGGTCGTGCAGTCTGAAAGCACGGATCGCAAGACCGGCGGCGACTTCGAACAGACTCCGCCGACGCACCCGGAAGCGATCCTCAAGCAAGCCGGTTCGAACGTCTTATTCAAGGCCCCCGAAACCTCCGGCGGCTACCGGCTGTTTGTCTACATCCGTGACGGCAAGGGCCGGGTCGCCACCGCAAACCTCCCGTTTTTCGTCGCCCCCTGATTCTTTTATCCAAATTAACACCACAACAACCCCGAGCCGATCACTACGGCTCAATGCCGGGTGTTACATGCTTTTTCGCGGATAGCCCCAGAAACAGGAAACACGAAAAACAACGCCTTTCGCCGCATACACCTCGTTACAAACGGCCTAAACGCACATAAAAAACACCTCTACGCGTGTAACACCTGTTACACCGGTGGGCATGTTACATGGACTGGCCGGCATCCATGTAACATCCAGGAGGAGCGAGTTATAATGATGGGTAGAACGGCCATTTCATGAAAACGCCTTAAACACTGTTTTTTCTTAAATATTTAGCTTTTATGGTTGGCGCACCAACTATTCAGCGTTAACCTATTCTTAACTGGAACGGAATGTAACTGATTCATTCCAAAAACACTTGGTGGAAATCATGTCAACTGTACGCTCTATTGCGAAACAGACAGGCGTGTCGATCGCGACCGTCTCTCGTGTACTGAACAATCACCCTTCTGTCAGCGATGAACTTCGCAACAAGGTGATGAGCGCGGCAAATAGCCGCCGCTATGTCCCCACCGTCGGCAAACGCGAAACTTCCAATATCGCTTATGTCTACACCGGTGATAGTTCAATGGGCTCGCCTTTCGACACCGCCCTTCTTGAAGGCGTATATGAAGCGCTGAGCGACTCGAACTTCAACCTGATGATTCTGGACCTGCGCCGGACTCGGCGTAACGGTGAGAGTTACTCACAGATGTTCCAACGGCTTGGTGTCCGCGGCGCACTGCTGCGTACCACCAGCGGAAGCCGGGGCGTCTGCCATGTCATCTCCGAGCAGGGCTTCCCCGCCGTTGTCATGGGGGATCGTTTTGATGACCCGAACGTGACCAGCGTGTCGTGTGAATCACGAAACGCCAGCCGCGAAGCCGTCGAACACCTGATCGGCCTGGGCCATCGCCGGATCGCCGTCTGCGTCAATATTGTTGAGGATTCGGACCACACCGAGCGGTTGATTGGTTATCGCGAAGCGCTAGCGGATCACGGCCTTGAACTGGATGAAAAGCTGGTCATGCGCGTGCCCGCACAGCCAGGCGGTGGCGCCCAGTTGATCCGCAGGCTGGTCACCGCGGTCGATAAACCAACCGCGATCTATATCACCGACCCGGTCACTTCGGTGGGTGCGATGCTCGAAGCACAGAAGATGGGCCTGAGCATCCCCAAAGATTTATCCATCATCGGATTCGATGATACCAACGTCCGTACCACGGTGCTCCCCACAATGACGTCTGTCTGCCAGGACGCCAAGGGCCTTGGGCGTGAAGCCTATCAACAGTTGTCACTCAAGATCAAAGACAAGTTTGGCAACGAGAGCAAGGCCCCGATGGCCTGGCT
>CBDUNP010000454.1:0-2572 GCA_965368605.1 uncultured bacterium
TCGACAAGGCACGCAAGCTCTTCGACACCGAAACCGGACGCACCCTCAAGGTCATCATCCTCGGCGGCACGTCGCAATGCGTCTGGGTCTGCCGCGCCCTTAAAGACCGTGGCTTCTCCATCCGCGTCTTTGAGACCAACGAGGACCGCGCTCAGGTCCTGGCAGAGAAGCTGGACTGGTGCACGATCATCAATACCGACGCCGTCAATACCGACGCGCTCAAGGACGAACGGGTCGAGCTCGCCGACGCCTTCCTGGCGCTAACCGACGATGAGGAACGCAACATCCTCGCCGCGGCACGTGCCAAAACGATGGGCGTCAAGAGCGCGGTCGCGCTGCTGGTCCGCCCCACTTATCAGCATCTGCTCAGCCACATCGGGATCGATCGTTCGTTCAGTCCGCGCACCAACGGCGTGACCGAGATGCTGCGGCTGCTGGAGTCCGGCCCGATCCGGCACCTGACGACCCTCGCCGCGGGTATCGCCGAGGTCTACGAGATCACCGTCCCGATCGGCGCGAAGAAAGTCGTGAATCGCCCGCTGAAAGAAGTCAAGCTCCCGGCGGACACCATGCTCGCCGCCGTCCAACGCGACGACGAGGTCTTCGTCCCCGGGGCCGATAGCGAGATCCTGCCTGGCGACGTCGTCATCGCGATCGCGCCCGAGTCCGCCCGGAAGGCCCTGCGTAAGACATTCAAGTAGGCATGAACCCTCATCCATTACTGGCCGTCATCGTTCCCCACGACCCCCGCAGGTAAGCACCCCGCCCATGAACTACCGTTACGTGATCCGTGAACTCGGCCTGGGCATGATCGTGCTGTGCCTGTGCATGGTCGCGGTGATGGGCTTCGCCGCCTGGAACTGGTCGGGTGGCAACGAGGACGAACGAATGGCGGTGTTGGCCCTAACCATGAGCGCCGCGGTCGGTGCGGTCATGGGCCTGTTCTGCTGGCTGTTCGGCAACCGCAGCGGCAAGGACTACCTGGGCCGGCGCGAGGCCATGCTCCTGGTCGCGATGACCTGGCTGATCGGCGCGCTGGTCGCCTGCCTACCTTTCTATACCTGGGCCTGGATGGAGGGGGACAACCTCCGGGACCACGCCTTCGAATCGTTTGCGGCCTGTTATTTCGAGGCCATGAGCGGCCTGACCACGACCGGTGCGACCGTGCTCAGCGATATCGGCTCGATCCCCAAAGGGCTGCTGCTCTGGCGGTCCCTGACGCACTGGCTTGGTGGGCTGGGCATCGTCGTGCTTTTCGTCGCCGTGCTCCCGACCCTCGGCGTCGGCGGCAAGAAACTGTTCCAGGTTGAGGCCCCCGGCCCTAAAAACGACGGCGGCGTGCGCCCGCGAATAGCCGATACGGCACGCACCCTCTGGATGATCTACCTGGGCCTGACCGTCGCCGCGATCCTATCGCTACGACTGACCGGCGCGATGGGCTGGTTCGACAGCGTCTGCCATGCCTTCTCGATGGTCTCCACGGGCGGGCTCAGCACGCGCGACGCCAGCATCGGCTACTACGACTCGCTCGCCGTGGATGCCGTCTGCATCGTCTTTATGCTGCTGGCGGGCGTGAACTTCGCGCTGTTCTACACGCTGGCACGCGGCAAGTTCACCAGCGTGTTCAAGGACACCGAGCTGCGGGTCTACCTCGTGCTCAAGCTCGTGGTCACCGCCTTCGTGGCCTTCAACCTGATCGGCCAGTCCATCACTATCACCGATGGGCAGGTCATTGAAAGCGCCCACGCCGGCCAGGCCCTGCGACACGGCGCCTTCCAGACCGTCGCGCTGCACACCGGCACGGGGTTTGTTACCGCCGACTACGATCTGTGGCCCTTCCTCTCGCGGGTCCTGCTCATCGGGCTGATGTTCGTCGGGGGCTGCGCCGGGTCGACCGCCGGGGGGATCAAGGTCATCCGGTTCTGGGTCGCTCTGAAGGTTATGGCCTCCGAGCTGGAAAAGATGTTCCGCCCAAACGTCGTCCGCCCGCTTAAGGTCGGCAAGAGCGTGGTCGACAGCGAGACCGCGGCCTCAGCGGTCGTCTACTTCTTGGTCATCATCGTGCTATTCGGGGTCGGCGCGTTCCTGATCGGCGAGTTTGAGGGGCGAGCCGGTCGGCCCGACTTCCAGACGGCCATGAGCGCCAGCGTCTCCACGCTCTGCAATGTCGGCCCCGGACTCCACGGCGTCGGTCCGACCCAGAACTATGGCTGGTTCAGCCCCGGGAGCCTGACCGTCATGTCGTTTCTCATGCTGCTTGGCCGGCTCGAGGTGTTCACCATCTTCGTCCTGTTCCTGCCACGTTTTTGGCGGTCGGATTAGGCCCGTTCCTCCCCCATATACAGCCGCCTTGACCCACCGGCCGAACTGCCGACAATGTTCATTCGAGGGCCGAGCCTATCTACCGGGCAGGCCAGAAAAGCCGTTGTAAAAGGCCGCCGACTGATCCCTGATCCCTAAACCCTGTACCCTACACCTATGCCAATCCCCGACCAAGACATCGTCAACGTAGACGTTCCCGCCCTCACCCCCGCACAGGCGTTCTTCCTCCCCGAAGTTTTCAAGGGCCTGG
>CBDUNP010000455.1:0-2562 GCA_965368605.1 uncultured bacterium
CGGGCGTGTACTGGCGGTGCTGTGCGAACTCGACGCTGACACCCTCCATCGGCGAACGGTGCATCCCCGTCATCATCCCCTCCACGATCATCCGCGCCCGAAGATCGATCGGCCCGATCGCAGCGAGCGTGCGCGGGTCCAGGTAATTAGGGGCAGAGGTTGAGGGCATACTTAAATTTATCGCCTGTAATAAGCGTAAAATACACGGTTGTTGTCACGATCAAATGTTACGATGTACCCCGAATCTGGATCCGTTTTAGAAAAATCTTCCCAATGCCAGCCGTTGAAAACTTGAGGATATCTATTCCCACTTGTAGTTTCGAAAAAAGCTTCGGGTCTAATTACATGTCTTAGTGAGTCCTTAAAAATTTCCTTAACTTTCCATTGTTGCTTCTCCGCGAGTTGAAGAAATGATTCCTCAGACACGCTAAACTCAAGGTATAAAGCGGGTCCATATCCTCCTGGCTCAAAGTAATTAATCTCTGTTGCATCTTCAGGAACAAAATGCCATCGCGCAGACAATTGATCGCGTTGTACATCAATTCCAACGTTGTGCTGAAGCATGTAATAGGTGCAACAAGGGACAAAAAGAATGATTGCCAAGACAATCAATGATGGACGAAACCACTTAGGAGTCGAAGCCTTCTTCTTATTGGCTGTTGATATATCGCTCATGACAAGACCAATCCATGGCAATATCAGCGTAAAACCTGTTCCGCCTGCGCGTCAGTTGCGCCGCCGACATCCGTTGCGTCCACGAGTTGTTCGATCAGGTCATCGGGGGTGACGTTGTCGGCCTCGGCGTTGAAGTTGAGGATCAGGCGGTGGCGCAGGACCGGGGCGGCGACGGCCTTGATGTCGTCGGGGGTCGCGTGGGTTCGGCCGTCGAGGATCGCGCGGACTTTGGCGCCGAGGATCAGGTGCTGGCTGGCGCGTGGGCCGGCGCCCCAGTTCAGGTATTGCTGGAGGAAGTCGGGACGGTGGTCGTCGTCGCCGCGCTTGGGCCGACGGGTCGCACGGACCAGCCGCAGCGCGTAACGCACAACGTGGTCGGCGATCGGGACCTCGCGGACCAGCCCCTGGATCTGCTCGACTTTTTGAGCATTCAGGACCGGGGAGAGCTCGGTCTTGTGTCGGCCGGTGGTGCGCTTGACGATTTCTAACTCGTGGTCCTCGGTCGGGTAGCCGACGCGGATCATGAACATGAACCGGTCGAGCTGGGCCTCGGGAAGCGGGTACGTGCCTTCCTGCTCGATGGGGTTCTGGGTGGCGAGGACGAAGAAGGGTTGGGGGATATTGTGACGGATGCCGCCGGCGGTGACGTGGTTCTCCTGCATGGCTTCCAGCAGGGCCGCCTGGGTCTTGGGCGGGGTCCGGTTGATCTCGTCGGCCAGGAGGATGTTGGCGAAGACCGGGCCCTTGAC
This sequence comes from uncultured bacterium, assembly GCA_965368605.1. Classification (GTDB taxonomy): domain Bacteria; phylum Planctomycetota; class Phycisphaerae; order Phycisphaerales; family Phycisphaeraceae; genus JAJRRS01. The sequence goes on from CBDUNP010000455.1 coordinate 1,425, forward strand.
GAATCGCAGCTCGCGTCGGCCGGTGTCGCGGTTCTCTTCAATGACTTCCGTGCCGGTGATGTCGGATGGCATCAGGTCGGGGGTGAACTGGATGCGGTTGAAGCTGAGGCTCAGCGATTTGGCGACCGTCGAGACCAGCAGCGTCTTGGCGAGCCCGGGGACGCCGACCAGCAGGGCGTGGCCGCGGGTGAACAGGCACATGAAGACCTGCTCGACGACCTCGTCCTGGCCGACCACCGCCTTGGCGACCTCCCGGCGGAGGTTGGCGCTGGCCTCGCGGACTTGGTCGATCAGCTCCTGGCTGTTTGGGTTCTGTGAAAGATCATCGTTTGACATGGGGGCTCCCGACCGTGTTTGAGGGACAATCAAGTATACCCCCGCCACCTGCCGGATGTTCGCCCCCTCGGAAGGTTTACATCATGCAACCCGGCATAGAATGTCACCCATGCCGGAGCTGCCCGAAGTTGAAAACGTGTGCATCGGTTTGAGGCCGGCTGTGATTGGCCAGGTGGTGACACAGGTGTCTGTCCGCCGGGCTGAGGTGGTGCGCGGATCCAAGCGACCCACCGCGCTGCTGCGGGGCCAGGCAATCACACGGATCGATCGTCTGGGCAAGCAGCTCGCCCTGGTGGGTACGGGTGCAGGCGGCAGAGCCAGCGAAGATCCGCCCTGCGTCTGTGTCCATCTGGGGATGACCGGCTCGGTGCGTGTTTACCCCGGCTCAGAGGGCAAGCGCTTTCAGGCAGATAAACACACCCACGTCGTCTGGCACCTGGCGAACGGGGATCGGGTGGCGTTCCGGGACCCCCGGCGCTTCGGCGGGGTGTGGACATTTGGCTCGGTTGGTTCACTGCGGACGTCCAGATGGTCCAAAATCGGGGAAGACGCCCTGACGATCACGCCGACCCGGCTTCATGCCGGGCTAATTACCACCCGACGGGCCCTGAAAGCGGCATTACTCGACCAGACGGTGGTCGCCGGGCTCGGGAACATTTATGTGGATGAATTATTACATGCCTGCGGGGTCAGCCCGCTGCGTCCGGGGTGCGAGATCAGCCTGAAGGAAACCCAGCATTTGGTCCGGCGGATGCGTCCCCTGCTGAACCGGGCGATCAGGCAGGGCGGCTCGACCCTGAGG
>CBDUNP010000456.1:0-2561 GCA_965368605.1 uncultured bacterium
ATACTCCAAGCCAACGATATAACACCGGCCGGGTCAAGCACGAACCCGAATTAATTTTCAACCATCCCCATCGCGGGCATGGTGTACCAGGCCAGACCGATCCCAAATTCTGCCCGGCCCGAGATCGAGTCCTTGGAGGACATCGTAAACCCGATCACTGCGATATCTGCAAGCTGCTCATTAACCTGGCGCATGAACCCGGTGATCTTTCGATAATCACCTTCCCCGGTCAGGACGATCGGGACGGTATCAAAACGATCCCCGCCCCAGGTGTCCTCGGGCTGCATCGCGTGAACCTCCAGACCAGCGGTCGCGGCGAGGTCAGCGATCCGTGCCAATCGGCTGTTGACATGGCTTGCCGAGTCCAGACGCAGGGGCAGGGCCTGGACCTGAGCCTGGGTATCCTCCAGGCTCTGCTTGAGCTCTGTCAGGATGAATCGCGCGTTACGAAGCGACTCTTCTTTCTCAGATAACAAGGGCATCAGCCGGGCGTGCTCTTTCTGCGTGTTGATCGTGGGGGCAATCAATACAACATACATCAGTCCGGCGACAAGCAGGCAAGCCGTGACGCCGAAGGCGTGAATGCGCCACCCAATCAACATGTCATGGGTCTTATTATTCATGGGGCTTCACCTCCGTGCTGGACATTAGTCCCAACACTTCAAAAGCGATCGCCTGGCCATCAAGAAACGGCTCACGGTTCGTCCGCTCAAGAGAAACCCGATTAAACAGGCCCGACTCTTCGAGTCTAAGCACGAACTTGGAGACCGCCGACGTAGATTTGGCGTGGCCCGTGAGCTTGACCGACATCGTGGCGTCCTGAAGGTTGACCGTTTTACCCTCGTCGGAGAGGGGCTCAAGTACACAACCGGAAAGCACCACGTCGTCACCCAGCAGTTCATCCGCCAGGTAGATCAATAGCATGCTCCAGTCGGGCTGATCAGTGATCGAACGCCCCGCGCTCAAGACCAGGCGCTGCTCTTTGAGTAGCGGCCTGATCTGAGCCTGCTCCGCCTGAATCGCCGCAAGCTCGGCATCCAACTCGGTGAGTTGATCACCAAGCGACCCGGCATCTGAAAATGTATCCAAGCCACCATACAGCAGACACGCCGAGGCAAGTGTGATCGTGTATCCCACAAAACCAACGCCCCACCATCGGCAGCGCACACGGTGCGTCCGGGCCTGCCGGCGACTCTGCGAGATGAGATTGATCCGATTCATGAGCTTAGTCCTGGTCGTAATATCCGGCGAGTCCCCGGGCAGCCGCCAAGATCGTGAAACTGGCATGAGTTCCCGATGAATCTCCGGGTGTATCTGCGGTCAGGCCCCAGCCTGTCGAGTCGGCCGAAACGACCTCCGGTCCGATCAGCGTATTGATGAAAGAATCCAGTCCGGGTACCGCCCCACCGCCTCCGATCAGTACCAAACGATTTGGCTCGGCGTCCGGATACTGATGGGCCGCGTACTCAAACGAGGCCTCTAAATCAACGGCCATGTCTTTGAAATATGAGACAAAGATCGAGTTGAGCATCGGCGCAACCGCCAGAGTTCTTTCATCATCAAGACCCGTCGCTTCATTTCCGATATGCACGCCGACTTCCTGGATGAGGCAGTCGGCCTCGGCCGGTTCGATGCTTAACTTCTCACAGACCTTTGCGTGGAACCCACCCATGCCCGAGCCTGACAGGGTGCGGTCAAATACGACGACACCCTCGTGAACCAGCCCAAGCCGTGCCGCGCCCCAGCCAAGGTCAAGCACCGCGGATATCTTTTGCGACGAGTCTAACTGTTCCGCACAAGCGCGGACCGCAGAGCATAGCCCCGACCCCATGGCGACCACGTCAAAACCACACTCGGTGAGCACGTCCAGCAACGGGTCGGTGTCGGCGTGAGCGCACCCGACCGCCATGACTTTCGCGGAGGACGCACGCGCCGGCCTGGGGATGTCCCACCAGGCTATCTCGTACTGCCCGGGCTGCTGGCTTTGAAGTCGGGCAAACTCCTGGCTGGCGATCACGTCATACGGCGCCCCCGAATCACGCGGAGGCATGTCGATCACCGACGCCATAAGCTGCTCACTCGGGGCGGACACCACCAGCTTCCGCCCGGCAAATCCCTTCTGGGATAGCACACGCAACAACCGCTGTACCTCATCACGATCTATCGGTGTGCCGGGGCGTATGCGGCTGATGCACGTCGAAGCCGTCACGGCCTGGCGACCACGCACGCGCCCAAGCTGCACCGCCTTGATGACCCGGCTACCGATATCAAGACCGATTGGAGATTTACTTATCGATGGGATCAGTTTCACTGTGGGCCTCCCGCAGACATCGCCGTAAGATCAAACAGTGGCAGGAAGATACTCAACGCCATAAAACCCACCAGCACCCCCATGCCCAGCAGGATAAGCGGTTCCAGCACACCGGTCAGCGACTTGATCAACACTTCATTCTCTTCATCGATCATGTCGGACATGACTAGCAGAGATGTCGCCACTTTGCCAGAGGCCTCGCCGCTACGGATCGCTTCCGCGACCGAGGGGGTGATCAATTCAGATGAGG
>CBDUNP010000457.1:0-2558 GCA_965368605.1 uncultured bacterium
TGTGCGGTCAGTTGGCGTTCCAGCTTGCTCTCGGCCTGGTCGATCGCGCCGTAGAGGTCTTCGCCCTTGCTCGTCGCGATGAACGGGTCGTGGTGGCCGACGTGGACGATCATCTCGATCTCGTACTGCGTGCCATGGCTCTTGTCCGCGATGACCTCGACCGACCGGATCTGATCAAAATACTTCTCGAGCTTCCCGGCCTTGCCTTCCGCATAGGCGCGGATCGGCTCGGTGATGTCCAGGTGTTTGCCGCTTACGGTGATCTCCATCGAGGCCTCCTTCACTGACGCTCATTTGCCCGCGTCGTGGTTGTCATCTTGATCGCCCGGCGAGTCACTTCGTGCCGGGCCGTCCGCCTGCTCGCCGTCGTCCTTAAAGAGCTTCGGCCCATCCCCGCTGATCTGCTGGCCCGGCGGGATCAACACCCCGCCCGACACGGCGAACTTGATCGCCTCTTCTATTGTAATGGGTAAATCGATCGTGTCCGATTCCGGGACCGTAATCACATATCCCGTGAAAGGCGTCGGGCTGGACGGGATAAACACCGTCAGGCACTTCTGCCCCGCCCGCTGCTGGATATTCGCCATCGTCTCCCCGGTCACCAGACCCACCGACCACAGCCCCTTGCGGGGGTATTCCACCGCCACGACCGCGCTGAATTGCGGCCCGGTCTTGGCCCCCACGAAAAAGTCCGTCACCTGCTTGATCGACGGGTAGATGCTGCGGATCACCGGGACCCGGTGGATCAGCTCCTCGCCCTTGTGGTACAGCCGCCTCCCGATGAAGCTGCCGACCAGCCAGCCGACGATATAAATCAGGATGATCGCGATCACCAGGCCGATCAGGTCCATCAGGACCCACGTGCCCAGGGTGTACGAGTTCCACCACCGATCGACCACCGACGTCCTTACCGAATACACGATCTCCGGCTGCATCTGCATCCACAGGCGGCGGTGCTCGATCCGCTTGGTCGCCGTGTATTCACTGCCGAAGCTGCGACGCAGCTCGTCGTCTTTGACGCTCCAGTCGTCCTTCTGTCGGCCGGTCATCGTCTCGACCGCCTCGTCGTAGTCCTTGTCCGTGGCGGCCGGCAACGGCGAGACATACACCACCAGCGCCTTGACCCCCTGGTTGATCGGACGGGCGATACGCTCCTGCACGAACTGATACGACGCGATCAGCAGCCAGATCGTCAGGACCGTCGGCAGCAGGATCGCCAACCCGCGCAGGAAGAACTGTCGGAAATTGCCGCCGCTGTGTGCTTTGGGTTCGGATTCAGTGGTGGGTGGTGTGTCGGGCATGGTCGGGCCGCGGCAGGCCCCTTTGGCAGCGCGACAAGCAAGAATAGGGCCGGATTACAGACAGGTCAAAGCACTTCACGCCCGATCCCTCATTCAGGCGTCTCCGCGTCACTATCCAGCCTGATCCGATGCACCGCCCGAACCGGCGTCGGCACCTTCGTCCCCAGGAACGACTCCTTCACCTGCCCGCCAAACACGATCGCCCAGGGCCCGTCACTCAGCCCCGCCGCGTCGTCGTGCGCGATCGCGGTGTCAGGCAGCCGACGCACGCTAAGCGTCGCCGGGTCCAGCCAGAACGCGTCCGCCAGCTCCGTATCCACCCGCCCCTGCTGCGATTCCCCGCCGGAGACCACCACCCCGCCGGGCGTCTGGATCAGCACATGGTCCGCCAGCCCGGTCGCAAGACCCAGCCTCGGCCCCTCGACCAGCCGGCTCTCCGCGCCCTCGCCAAGCGTCAACACCCAGGTCTGGTCCGTCGTCGCCCCGTCCATCCCCTGCCCCCCGATGATCCACACCCGCCCGTCGGGCGTCGGCACGATCGCCAGGTCGTCGATCCCCGTCGGCAGGTGGGCCTTGAGCCGAGTGGCGACCCCCGCCTCAAGATCGACCCGCATGATCGTCCACGCCCGGATCCCCCCGACGATCAGCAGCGTCCCGTCCTCCAGCAGCAGCGAGTCGTGCTCCCGCCGGACGAACTTCAGAGGCGCGACCGTCGTCCACACGCCCGTACCCGGTTCATAGATCGCCACCGCGTGCCCGCCCGCCACCACAGCACGCCCATCCTTTAATAGGTGCAGCGTCGGCGAATGCATCGGCATCGGCAGGTCGCCCGTCGGCGTGCTGATGTGCTTCTCAAGGTCGATCAACTCACACTGCTTGATCCCGTCGCCGCTCTGCCCCGGCGTCCGCGAGCTCCGCCCCCCGACGACCAGCACCCGCCCATCCGCCAGCGTTACCTGCGCGTGCTGATACCGTGCCGTGTGCAGCCGCACCGGCTCGGTCCACTCAAACGTATCCAGGTCCATCACCTGCACCGCCGTGCTCGCCCCGCCGCCCAGCACCACGCCCCCGGTCAGCACCGCCTTTCGGCCCACCACGCTCACCGCCGGCGCCGCCACCGCGATCGGCATCTCCGGCAGCGACTCCCAAGCCTGCGCCCTAACCCCCGTCGGCAACCCGCTCAATACAACAGCCCCACCCAACAAGGCGAGCCGCAGATGCACGCGAATAAACACCAATAAACCCAAAGCAACCTCA
>CBDUNP010000458.1:0-2556 GCA_965368605.1 uncultured bacterium
TGCCCGGCGACCCGAGCCTGGGCGATCCCAGCGGCGACGGGTTCGTCGGCATCGACGACCTGAACACGGTCCTGGGCAACTGGAACGCGGGGACGCCGCCGGGAGCCGCGTCGGTGCCGGAACCTGGCGTGGCGGTGCTGCTATGTGTGGGTGGGTTGATGCTGCGTTGCCCGCGTCGTTGATCTTAATCTGATTTACGCAAACATTGCCGGGCCGGGGCGTGTTATCGTATGGGCATGACACGAACGGATCATGCGATGTACCGCGAACGGATGCGGGCACTGGTAGCGTTTACCGCCACGTCGCTGCAGACGCCCCACCCCTCGCCGTTCGGGGCGGCGGTTTATGTGGCGCAGAGTGGCGAGTTGGTCGCGCAAGCGTACGACACCGTGCTCGCCAAGTGCGACCCGACCAACCACGGCGAGGTCAATGCGATCCGGCTGGCGGCACAGAATCTGAACGGCCTGTCGCTGCGTGGCTGCGAGCTGTACAGTACGTGTGAACCCTGCCCGATGTGCATGTCGGCGTGCATCTGGGCGGAGTTGGACACCGTGGTGTACGGCGCATCGACACTGGAGGATGCAGATAAATACTGGCCGCAGCCTTCGGACGTGACGCCGGAAGAGTTGGCTAACCGGATGCGAGTAGAGCCGAGGTGTGAGGTGATCGCTCACGTGGAGCGGGAGCTTTGCCGGGACCTGTTTAAGCGTTGCGAAGAGGTGCGAGAGCGATGCGGACTGGGGATGCCACCGAACCGCTAGGACCCAGTATCGAGTCATAAGCGCCCTACAGGCATTACCCAATCCTATATTAGGATTATGTTGATTTTTTATAAGCCGCGTGTTATCGTATCTGACAGGGCGCTTATTGTTTGTCGCACGTGGAAATCACAAGCGACAAACGGAGAAGGGGCCGCCATGGTCTCCAAGCACCGAAGGCGCGATAGGCATCGGAAGCATAACCCGTTGTGTCTTGGGGTGATGCTGTGCATCGTGCTGGGCTCAGGGGTAGTCGTGGGCGAGACTAACTCACCACATCTAATGCGTATTGGGTATGTCATTCCATCAAACAGGACGGCCCAGACGGATGGGCCGGACAACCTGCGTTATCTCGCCAAGCTGATGCAAGGCTGGTACCAGGAGCAGATGGACCGCAATGGCTTCGGGCCTAAAACTTTCGATATCGAGACCGGACAGGACGACGCGACGCCGGTGGTGCACATCGTAAACTCGACCATGACAGACAGCGACATGCGGGGGGCTCAGACACTGGACCTGTGGGAAAACACGCAGAACGCGATGATCGGTGCGGGATTCACGATGTATACCCCAGGTGAGGCGTGGCTGATTGTGCCGGAGACACACGAGCAATTGCCGGACGGGAGTGTGATCGGCGACGTCACGCTGGGTTTGAACCTGGGCAGCGGCAGCGGCGGTGGAATCGGGATGACAGGTTCAAGTCTATTGTCGCTGATGACCGCAGACAATCTTCGCAGCACGACCTCTTACGATGGCACGACGATACCACAGATAGGCCCATACTCACTGGTCTACGGCAAGTCGTATCCATCATTCAGTGGTGAAACCATAGGTCAACTGATCTCTACGAAACACGGAGGGGCCATGCACGAATTCGGGCACGCCCTGCGGCTGCCCCATGATCCGCGTAACGATACGAATTTCCATGGCAATCTGATGTATAATGGTTTTCGTGGGATCCGTGGCTCTCTGATGCCGGATGAATTCCCCACAGAAGACACGAGGCTTTCCTACGCCTCGGCACTGACGCTAAACCAGAGTCGGTACTTCAATCCCGACAAGGTCTATACGGAAGACCATGCCCCGGAGGTGTCGGTCCTGACAAGCGGCGTGGTCGATCCTGTGGATGGGTTGCTCCAAATCAGCTTTACGGCAACCGATGACACCGGACTGGCGGTCGCGACGCTACGGCGAGGTCTGGGCGCTACCTTTGGCGAGATGATCCTGAGCGGGGCCTCCACGACGCAAACATTTGAAACCCCTTTCTATGATCCCGGTACAGATGTGGATTTCTATATCGATGTGATCGACATTCAGGGGAACAGGACAAGCCGACGTGTTTCGATCACACCGAGCAGCGGGTTCAACCGTGCGCCGCAGCCATCGATCAAGCTCTTCAACTCATCTACAACAATCGGTGAAGATGTCTTGCTCGACGCCTCTGCCTCGGTCGATCCGGACGGCAACTATACTCAGATGACCGTCGAGTGGGACCTGGACGGCGACGGTATTTTTGACACCGAGCCCACTAGCGAAAAAACCCTGACGACCCGGTTCGATCAGGTCGGGACCCGTCTAGTTTATGCGCGCCTGACGGACTCGGCAGGAAGCCGGGCCGTATCAACCCCGTTACCGCTACGGGTGATGCTACCGGGTGACTTAAACAACGACGGGTTTGTCGGGATAGATGATCTGAACATCGTGCTTGGTGTATGGAACGGGAACGTCATCTTCGGAGCCCGCAGCCTGGGCGATCCCAGCGGCGACGGGTTCGTCGGCATCGATGACCTGAACACGG
>CBDUNP010000459.1:0-2554 GCA_965368605.1 uncultured bacterium
TCCACCGTCACCATCGGCAAGCCCTACAAGCCCGCCGAAGGCCAGGACCCCAAAGCAATCACTGAAGACCTACGCCAACGCCTGCTCACACTGTCAGAGCCCGTGAACTAACCCGCACATCAATCAACCTATCCACCCACCGCACACCACCGCCGCTTGCGGCTTAGCGAAACCCCCGCCCCAACCACACCAGCCCACCTGCCAACAACACCAACGTCCCCGGCTCCGGCACCGCGTTGCTTTGCGGCAGCGTCCCCGCGTTCCAATTCGCAAGCACGATGTTCAGATCATCGATCCCCACAAACCCATCCCCCGATGGATCGCTCTGCGGGTCGGCGGGCGGGGCCGATTGATTCCAGGCGCTGAGCACCAGGTTCAGGTCGTCGATCCCGACAAACCCATCGCCGTTAAGGTCGCCTTCCAATGAGATGCGCAGCCGGATGATCATGCCGTCGACGCCGCCGCCGGACCGTGGATCGATCCCCACCGCCGCGAGATAAAGTTCACCGTCGGTATCCTGCCCGATGCTGATGATGCGTCCCGGCAGCCCGAGCGTCTGCCCCACGCTCGGCCCATCCAGCGCGACAAACTTGTCGCCCAACGGGTCGATCAACAGCCCAAACGCTTCGCCGGTCCCCGGGTCGCCATAGAATAGTCTTGACGAATCGAACCCCGCGCCCAGGTCGGCAAACAGATACTTCCCGACCAGGCCGGCGATGTCCTGCCCGCGGTAGACGAACCCGCCGATCACCGCCTTCCCCTCGTCCCGGTCGTACTCGAAGACGGGGTCGATCCCGCCCGGGGGCTGCGTGCCGATCGTGCCTTCCGTCAGGGGCCAGCCGTAGTTGCCGCCCTCGACGATGAGGTTGATTTCCTCACGCGCCACCCGGCCGACATCCCCGAGCCAGAGGTCGCCGGTATCTTTATCGAAGTTCATGCGGAACGGGCTGCGCAGGCCAAACGCCCAGACCTCATCGATCGCGCCGAAGTCCCCGAAGAACGGGTTGCTGGTAGGCACACGGTATTTCCCGGTCACGCCGACCACCCCGCGCGACGGGTCCGTCACCGCCGGGTCCAGCGGGTCGATGCGCAGCACCTTGCCGTGGATCGAGCTTTTGTCCAGGCCGTTGCTCTGGTTCTGCCCGCCGTCGCCGGAGGAGATATACAGATACCCATCATCATCAAACGCCAGGTCGCCGACGTTGTGATGGAACTGCGGCTGCCCGATGCGCAGCACTTCGCGCACCGTCCCGGAGAACACGTCGTCATTGATGTCGTTCATCGTCCACTGCGTGATGACGTCCTGATGGTGGTTGGGATTCGAAAAGTCCACCACCCCGCCGTTGGCGTTGGCGGGCTCACCGGTGATCGTGAAGAACGACCCGTACCCGGGCGCGCCGACCATCGCAAAATCAGGGTGGAACGCGATCGACACCATCCCCGACTCACCGTCGGGCGGCACCACGCTGCCAGTCTGCGCCTGCGTCAAAAACGGCGTGGGCAGCAGGGTTCCCCCGGTATCCATCACACGCACCACCCCGCCGAGCGTCGTCACAAACATCCGCCCGGTCCCGTCCGGCTCGATGTCCGTCGGCGAGACCTGAAACTCTCCGCCCACGTCCCCCGCCAGACCGGTCGCCACGATGTCCAACCGGACCTGCACCGACCCCTGCGGGATCGGCGGCAGGTTCTGCGCAACCGCCAACGGACAAGACCACGAAACAATCCCAAAGGCCCCGGCAACAAGAATAGATCGCACCACTGAACTCCTGCTCGATATGCCCAAACCGACAACTCACCGTCACATGACGCACCAGTGTAGCACGCGGAGCCTGAAATCCCGCATGATTGCCTGCCTTAACAGCGATCGCGTAAGCTGATTGCCGAGTGTGATATGCTTTTTTCCCAGATTCCGTTTAATCAACACAGCTTGCGAAGTTCCCGCTGTCCGGCCAAACTAAGTGATTAACCGCACAGTCACCCCACCCACGCTTTCCCGGAGCCCGCTTATGCCCCGCCCCGTCACGCTCTTCACCGGCCAATGGGCCGACCTCCCCTTCGAAACACTCTGCGCCAAGGCCGCCGGCTTCGGCTACGACGGGCTGGAACTCGCCTGCTGGGGCGACCACTTCGACGTCGACCAGGCGGTCAAGAGCAAGACCTACTGCAAGAAGCGATGGGAGATCCTGAGTGACCACGGGTTGACCGCCTTCGCGATCTCCAACCACCTGGTCGGCCAGTCCGTGTGCGACCTGATCGATGCACGCCACAAATCCATCCTCCCCAAAGATGTCTGGGGCGACGGCAAGCCCGAGGGCGTCCGCAAGCGCGCCGCCAAGAAGATGATCACCACCGCCAAGGCCTGCCGAAACTTCATCGACGCCAAACCCGGGCGCAAGAAGAAAGACGACTTCCCCGCCGTCGTCAACGGCTTCACCGGCTCCAGCGTCTGGCACAGCCTCTACGCCTTCCCGCCGACCGACCAGGCCTACTGGGACAAGGGCTACGCCGACTTCGCCAAACGCTGGACCCCGATCCTAAACGCCTTCGACAA
>CBDUNP010000460.1:0-2539 GCA_965368605.1 uncultured bacterium
CTCCCGGCGATCATCCGCCCGGCGTTCACCTTAGGCGGGACCGGCGGGGGCGTGGCGTACAACCGCGAAGAGTTTGCGGACATCTGCAAACGCGGGCTCGACGCCTCGATGAACAGCCAGATTTTGATCGACCAGTCGCTGTTGGGCTGGAAGGAATACGAGCTCGAGGTGATGCGCGACCACGACGACAACGTGGTCATCATCTGCTCGATCGAGAACTTCGACCCGATGGGCGTACACACCGGCGACTCGATCACGATCGCCCCGTCCCAGACACTGACGGATAAGGAATACCAACGGCTGCGCGACGCGTCGTGTGCGATCATCCGCGCGGTGGGCGTTGAGACCGGCGGATCGAATATCCAGTTCGGGATCAACCCGGACAACGGCGACGTGGTGGTCATCGAGATGAACCCGCGCGTGTCCCGGTCCAGTGCGCTGGCGAGTAAGGCGACGGGCTTCCCCATCGCGAAGATCGCGGCGAAGCTGGCGGTCGGTTACTCACTCTGGGAGCTGCCCAACGATATCACCGGCAAGACCGTCGCGTGCTTCGAGCCGACGATTGATTATGTCGTCACGAAGATCCCGCGTTGGACGTTCGAGAAGTTCCCCGAAGCGGACGAAACACTCACGACACAGATGAAGTCGGTCGGCGAGGCGATGTCGATCGGGCGGACATTCAAGGAGAGCCTGCAGAAGGGCATCCGGTCGATGGAGGTCAAGCGGTTCGGCTTCGGGCTGGACGCGAACGATAAATGGCTGAACTCTCGCCGGGGCAAGAAGAACGCGGACGGGTCGGACGTGGAATGGCCGATCGAGGAAACCAAGCTCAGCCGGAAGCTGACCGTGCCCTCGCAGGGGCGGATGTACTACCTGCGGTACGCGTTCAAGATGGGCTGGTCGATCGACAAGGTGTATGCCGCGACGAAGATCGACAAGTGGTATCTGGATCAGCTCAAGCAGCTGGTGGATTTTGAGGACGTGTTGTGCGGGTACGAGAAGCTCGAAGACCTGCCGCGCGACGTGTTCTTCAAGGCCAAGCAGATGGGGTATTCCGACCCGCAACTGGCGAATCTGTATCTCGGCGAGATCAACACGGACAACATTTTAAAGGTGCGTGCGCACCGCAAGTCGCTGAAGATCGAGCCGGTGTACAAGCTGGTCGATACCTGTGCGGCGGAGTTTGAGGCGGAGACGCCATACTACTATTCGACCTACGAGACGCCGGTCGGCCGGGTGGGTGACGACGGCGAAGTCGCGACCGAGACCGACGACGAGGTCCGGGTCACGGATAAGAAAAAAGTCATCATCCTCGGCGGCGGCCCCAACCGGATCGGGCAGGGCATCGAGTTCGATTACTGCTGCGTCCAGGCCGCGTTCGCGGCCGACGAGCTGGGCTACGAATCGGTGATGGTCAACTCGAACCCCGAAACCGTTTCCACCGACTACGACACGTCGGACCTGCTGTTCTTCGAGCCTTTGACGCTTGAGGACGTCTTGAACCTCTGCGAACGTCTCAACGGCGGCGCGTTTGGCGACTCATCGTCTGCGGGCAATGTCCACGGCGTGATCGTGCAGTTCGGCGGGCAGACCCCACTGAACCTGGCGCACGGCCTGGAAAAAGCCGGTGTGCCGATCATCGGGACGGCGGTCGACTCGATTGACCTCGCGGAAGACCGCAAACGCTTCAGCGCATTGATGAACGACCTTGGCATCAAGCAGCCCGCTAATGGGATTGCGTTGGATGTGGATGAGGCGTTGAAGATCGCCAATGACATCGGGTACCCCGTGCTGGTTCGGCCGAGCTTCGTGCTGGGCGGCCGGGCGATGGCGACCGTGTACGACGATGAACAACTCAAGCACTATATGGCGATCGCCCTGGGCGCATCCGACCTGGCGGGGCAGCCGATCCTGATCGATCAGTTCCTGGCCGAAGCGGTGGAGTGTGACGTGGACGTGGTCGGGGATTTTGGTGGATCGTCCGGCGCGGATTCGCGTGCCTTGGTCTGCGGCGTGCTTGAACACATCGAAGAAGCAGGCATCCACTCCGGCGACTCGGCGTGCACGATCCCGCCTTACTCGCTGCCCGGCGAGGTGGTGGAAGAATTAAAGGACTTGTCTCGGAAGCTGGCGGAGTCGTTGTCTGTGCGTGGGCTGATGAACGTGCAGTGGGCGGTGCGTCGCCCGAGTTCGGACAATGACAAGCACGAGATTTATGTGATCGAGGTCAACCCGCGAGCATCACGGACCGTGCCGTTTGTCAGCAAGGCCTGCGGTGTGCCCTGGGCACTCAACGCGGCGAAGGTGATGATCGAGAAGCAGTTGGTCGAGTTGGGCGTGACCGAAGAAGTCGTGCCGACACACACGTCGGTGAAAGAATCGGTGTTCCCCTTCAGCAAGTTCCCCGGCGTGGACGTGATCCTTGGCCCGGAGATGCGGTCGACCGGCGAATGTATGGGGGCGGACCTGACCTTCCCCGTCGCCTTCGCCAAGAGCCAGATGTCCGCAGGCGTCTCCCTGCCGACCGGCGGGAAGGTGT
>CBDUNP010000461.1:0-2537 GCA_965368605.1 uncultured bacterium
ACGACCGCCCCCAGAACAGCAGCCTGCGGTCGGTGCTGTCGGGGTGGGGAAGGCGTTTGAAGTAATCCACACCGATGATCGGGAATGCGCCAGCGAAGAGGTCAGCGTAGGTCAGGCCGATCCGTGACGAACAGCGCCCCCCGCCCGAGAGCCCGCTGACATAGGTGCGCATGGGATCGATGTTGAACTGCTGATTGGCGTGGTGCAGCCCGTCGAGCGCGAGCCCGGCCCGGTGCCAGAAAGATCGCGGGTTGCCCGAGTTGTTCGCCCCGATCCAGATGAGGTTGTGTTTATCGAGCACGGGGCGGAAGGGTGGGGGCGGAGCGCCGTTGGGCCCGGGACTGATCCAGACGATCAGGCCGAAAGGTGTTGTGCCGTCGTAGTTAACGGGGACGTAGACCTCGAACGATTCATCAGCAAGGTCGTAATCCGCAGGCGGGTCTTCTAAATCGATTCGGAAACGCGCGGTCAGTGCGCTGATCGTGCTCAAAGGGCTGCGTTGATCAATGAATGGTGTGTATGCGCCTGTTTGTGTTTGATCATGTCTCAGGGGCGAGTTAACAAACGGCCCGCAGGCGATTTGAGCGGCAAGAAACAGAATTATTATCAGTGGCCGTAGTTTATTCATGGCGCTGTAACTGTTGATCAATTAGACAGGATAGAAAACTATTCACAATGGACGCGTCATCATACATTGTTACATGTCGCACTAATGGGAATTTTCTCAATATTGTGTTCGGTGTTTTTGTCATGTCCTGTTATACTGATGGGCCGTAATCAGTACTAGGGAAATCTGTAACCAACCCATTTCCGGTGGAGGGGGTTGTGTTGCGCGACAATCTGGGGTGTGGTCTTATTAATTTATTTATTAATTGATTCATTTTTTTGTTTAACCGATCAGGAAAGGAAACGTAATGGATTGTCGATTGAATCTGAGTAGTTGGGGGGCTCGTGTTGGCCAGGCGATGCTGATCGCATCGCTGGTCGTCAGCACGGGTTGTAATTCGAATCGTGACCGGTCTGCGGACGCCAAGCCCGCGCCAAAGCCTGTTTATAAACAGCCGGCCAAGGCGGCCGCCCCCGTGAAGAAGATGTCCGGCCTGAGCCTGGCGTATCCGACGGGTGATCCCAAGACCAGCGCCCTGACGATCGAGAAGATCCTGCCCGGTTCCGTGCAGGTCGGTCAGGAGTTCACCTATGAGATCAAGGTCGACAACCTGACCAACGGCCCGCTTGACGGCGTGACCGTGACCGATCCCATGCCGACCAACTTCAAGGTCGCCAGCACCAAGCCCGAATACGACGCCATCAGCGGCGGCGTGGCCACCTGGAACCTGGACACGATCCCCGCCAACGGCTCGACCTCGATCTTCGTGACGGGCTCGGCGACCGAGACCGGCGCGATCCGCCAGTGCGCCTCGGTCAGCTACGTGCCCAAGCTCTGCTCGGTCATCCCCGTGGTCCAGCCGGCGTTGCAACTGGTCGTCGATGGGCCTGACCAGGTCATGCTCTGCGACACGATCCCCGTGAAGTTCACCGTGACCAACACGGGCTCGGGCCTGGCGCGTAACGTCGTCATCACCGAGAAGCTGCCCGCCAACCTCAAGACCGAGGCCGGCAGCGACAGCATCACCGTCAACGCCGGCGACATCGCCGCCGGCAAGAGCAAGGTCGCCAACGTCATCCTCAAGGCTTCATCCAAGGGCGCCTACGTCTACAACGGCAACGCCGCGGGTGACGGCGGCCTCAAGGCCGACGCCAAGGACGACAAGACCGTTGTTCTCGAGCCCGTCCTGACGGTCAAGGCCACCGGCCCCGAGAAGACCTTCATCGGTCGTGACTTCTGCCACGAGTTCACCGTGACCAACACCGGCGACGGTGTATCCGCGAACACCCGGCTTGAGACCACCGTCCCCGCCGGCGCCAAGCTGACCGACGCCAAGGCCAGCGCCTCCGTGCGTAACGGCAAGGTCGCCTGGAACATCGGCACACTCGAGCCCGGTGCCTCCAAGAAGGTCCAGGTCTGCTACTCCACCGACGCGGGTGGCTCGTTCTCGACCATCGGCACGGTCACCGGCAAGTGCGCCAAGGCCGCTCAGGCCTCCAGCAAAACCGCCGTGGTCGGTATCCCCGCTATCCTCATCGAGGTGGTTGACGTTCTGGACCCAATCGAGGTCGGCGACGATGTTGAATACATCATCACCGTCACCAACCAGGGTTCGGCCAACGGCACCAACATCGCCATCAAGTGCAGCATGGAAGACACCATGCAGCACGTGAGCTCCGGCGGGGCGACCAGCTCCACGGTTGCGGGCAAGGGCATCACCTTCGGCGCCCTCAAGAGCCTGGCACCTAAGGCCAAGGCGACCTGGCGTGTGAAGGTCAAGGCTGTCAAGGCCGGCGACGTGCGGTTCACGGTCTCCATGACCAGCGACCAGCTCAACCGCCCGGTTCAGGAAACCGAGTCGACCAACTTCTACGAATAATCATGACCGGTTGACGCAACGCGTCGCCTGACATGATCTGACCTACCAGCC
>CBDUNP010000462.1:0-2528 GCA_965368605.1 uncultured bacterium
ATCATCCGCCGCGGTGCCGGTGAGCATCCAGGCGAGTTCGCCGTAGCTGGGGACGAAGAGGTCGACATAAGGCAGCACGTCTTCAAGCAGCCTACGCCAGTTGACCTGGCCGGCCGGTGAGTTCGGGTCGATGGCGCACATGTCCAGGCTGGTGGTCAGGCCGGAGTCTTTGACACGCTTAAATAGCTTGATGAGTTCTTTGCCGTCACCGGCGTGCATCGAGGGCATGATGGGGGGGTAGCCGAAGTGAAACAGCCTGGCCCCTTCCCAGCGTGTTGAGTCAAAGTCATCCGCGACCAGTGTGTCGTTCGCCCCGGAGCAGTGCATAAAGGCCCGGTCGACGCCCGGGGGTTCGACGACGATGCTGTAGCTGGTGGGCTCGGCATCGCTGACGATCATCGCGTCCGCCAGCGCGGGGTCGTGGCTGCGCAGGATGGTGAGGATGGCCTGCCCGAACTGGTCGTTGCCGACCTTGCCCATCAGGCCTGTGGGGATGCCGAGCCGGTGCAGCGCCAGGCCGACGTTGCCGACCGCGCCCCCCGTGCTGAACTTCGCGGGGCCGATGTCCATCAGCGTGCCGGGGTCGATCTGGAACCGGCCCGCCGCCGCCGGTGGGAGTTGGGGGATCATATCCAGGCAGATATGCCCCGCCACAATAATCTGAGGCCGTTCCTCCATAGTCGTTGTCGCCTAAGTAGAACCCGTGTTTAGTTAAAACCGCGGGCGCTATCTTAGCGTTTTCCATAAATAACCGGGCACAGGGATTCATCGTCGAGGAAGCGTGTGAGCACGCGGTCGACGCCGGGCTTGAGCGTGGACTTTTCGGTACGCAGGTGGATCGCGAAACTTCGTCGCGGCCCGCCGGAGTGGTTCGCACCGCTGCCGTGGACGGTGTGGCAGTGGTGGAAGCTGAAGCCGCCGGCGGGGAGGGTGTCCAGCACCTCCGACCACGACTCACCTTCGGGGATCTTGTAGGCGTCCTTCTGGCTCTCGATATTTTGGTCGAAGAAGTCGCCTCCCTCGGTCATGCCCCACTTGTGGCTGCCGGGGACGAAGATCATCGGGCCGGCGTCTTCGGTCACGTCGGAGATCGCGACCCAAGCGGTGAACAACTCGCTGCCGGGCTCCCACTCGATCCAGTACTGCATGTCCTGGTGCCAGCCGACGTTGGTCGGTGGTTTGCTGCCCTGCGGCGAGGAAGGCTTATAAAGAAGCTGCACCCACCAGACCTGCACCATCTCGGCGCCGGTGGCTTTGGCGGCCCACTCGCCGAGGATCGGGCTGCTGATGAGCTTGCGGATCGCGGGGTCGCTGATCTGTGGCATCTCGATCTTGCAGAGCTTGCTCACGTCGTCGCCGGGGTTCCAGGGCGACTCGGCCGGTGGCTTGCCGGTTTCGTACTTGCCTTCGCGCACCGCGTCCATCCCCTTGACGGCGGCCTGGACCTGGTCGGCCGGGAGGGCGGGTTGATCGACGATGTAATAGCCCTGCTGGTCATACGCTTCGCGGGCCGCTTCGAGTGTCGCTGATGACATAACTGATTTTCCTTCCCAGAATGGTTAAATGACTTCAAGGTCGTCCCGGTGCGGAAGCTCCGGGAAGGGTGTGAACGGCAGCGTCTGATACCAGTACGCCACCGACGCGATGTCGTCCTGCAACGGCAGGTAGCGCTGGTGACCGTTGGTTCGCCAACCCAGCGCCTGGATCGTGACCTTCAGGTCGGACTCAAAACGGATCGGGTCGGTCAGGTGCCAGCGGTAGAGCCCGAAGCGCTGCTGGGCGCTGTACAGGCCGTCCGGGCGGATCACCTGAGGCATCCCCGCGTAGGGCGTCGTGTATTCCTGATACTGATGGGTCTTCTGGTTCTCGAAGTTGTACGAGCCGCAGAAGTAGTCTTCCGTGCCCGTGCCGCAGATGGTGGGGAACTCGTCGTCGCCGTCCATGTAGAACTTGATTTCGCCCTCGCCCCACCAGCCGTTGTTGTTCACGCCCCAGGCCATGTACGTCCCGACGAAGTGGCCTTTGCCCTTGACGTTGTCGAGGATCGTGTAGACCTCTTTGTAAGGCAGCGGATTGACCCGGCGGAACTGGGCGTGGAAATACGCCGCGTCTTCGGGGACGTCGTTCAACGCGTAATTGATCTGGTAATAGAGCACCGACATCTCGTGCCCGATGTTCTCCACGGTGATCTTGCACTTCTTGCGGAAGGGCATCGGCCAGTAACAGTTAAACGCGCTGCCGGGGTTCACGCAGACCGCCTGCGAGCTGACCTGGGCAAACTCGCCCCAGCCGCAGGCAAAGAAGTCGCCGATCGGGCACTCGACGCTTGGGTGTTCCTGGTCGTCCCAGTAGATGCGCAGGATCATGAACCGGAAGTGCCCGCCGGGGGTCATCCATATCTGCTGGATCGCGCCGGGGCCTTCGATGTCGGCGATCGTCATCTTCTCGCCGGGCTCCAGCTTGATCGCGGGATTGACCTTCCAGCCCTGCCCCAGGTCGACCGCGGAAACGGCGCTGATGCCCTCGAT
>CBDUNP010000463.1:0-2527 GCA_965368605.1 uncultured bacterium
TCGGCGGGCGGGACGTTCATGTTCCAATTTCCCAGAATGATATTCAGGTCGTCGATGCCGATGAAGCCGTCGCAGTTCAGATCGACGCAGCCTCCGGGGTCGCTGGTAAATGACAGGCCGACGTTCGTGATATCGACGGTCGAAGCGGTGGTGACGTCGGTATAGGCGGGGTTGGATGAGATCACGATCTCGAACACAGCAGGGACCACCACCGTCAGCCCCCCACCGCCGCCTCCCGCGCCATTGAAGTCTCCCGTCAGGTCGCCGGCGAGATATGATGCGCTGAAAAAGTCGAGTGACTCACCGTACGGCCCGATGACCGTGGGCGGGATCAGCTCGCCTAAAAACTCGTGGCTCACCGAGACCAGGAGGTCGGCGGGGAATGCGCCGAGGGTCGAGCTGGTGCCGGGACTGCCCGTGCCGGCAACCTCAAGGTACACGCTGGATATATCTTCAACGTCCACGCCGAAGTCCACGATGGCGGAGATCGGTGCCTGGCCGTGGGTGAATGTGCCGGTGAGTTCGGGGACGGGGAAAGGGACGTCGCTTGCGAAGGCCGGTGTTGAAAGGCACAGGCCGATGACGCCGGCGAAGGCAGCATGTCGGATCGAGGTCGTGAACATGTCGTTGGCCCCCTGTATTAAATGGTAGAGACATAACCCGCTTGGGGACGCCCGCAAGCCAAGCCACCTCTATAGGCAGTATATCCGTCGCATCCCCAAATACAAGATAAATTAATAGTTACATAATGGTGCGTATCAAGTCTGGGCGATTGGGTCTTGCGTGTGACGGGCTGGTGGTGACAATGGTTGATGGAACCGAGCGTGGGCGGATGACGAAAGGGGAATACGGATGCGGTGTCCGGAATGTAACGCGTTGATGGAAGAAGGGTTGTTGCCGGTGTCGCACGGGATGCACTGGGTCAAGGGCCGAAAGCCCGGCGGCGCGACCGGGATGGCGGAGGATGTGCCGGGGACGCACGCGGTGATGCGACCCAACCGCATGGAGGGGTATCGCTGCAAGAAGTGCCACCTGATTATGTTCCGCTACGGCGAGTCGTGGGACACAAACAAGCAGGCGCAGATGCGTGTCGAGAGCGAAGCGAGTGCCGAAGAAGGCGCAACGACCGAAGCCCCCGGCGACTCGTGACTACCGCACGGCATAACACGGGTACCTTATTATCAGACGGGGCAGAACCAACGTTGAAGTCGGCTTAAGCGCGTCCCGAGTTACGTGTGATCCACGCCGGGGCGGTAAGAAGCATGACGATGATCGCTGCGGGCTCGGGGACGCTTGATATACCTACGGGCGGGGTCCCTGCGTTCCAGTTGGCAAGCACGGCGTTCAGGTCGTCGATGCCGATGAACCCATCGCCGGACAGGTCGGCCAAAGGATTGGCTGGTGGGACAGTCTGGTTCCAACCCCCAAGCACGGCATTAAGGTCGTTGATGCCGACGAACGCATCGCCATCGACATCACCGACAAGCAGAGGAGATCGGGCGTTGAAATTATCGAACCCCAATCCGAAAGCGCCGTCCGCCTGACGGCTGCCTACAAAACGAATAGATGCAACCTCTGCGGTTGCTCTCTGAAACTCCCATCGGGTCGCCAAGGCGTCACCTGTGCCGGGGTCCCCGGCCATGATCGTGACGGTTTCAAGCACGTTATCCCCAGCATCCCGTGCCTCGATCACAAATTGCTCATCAAAATCGATATCAAGAACCACGCCGC
The DNA here is from genome assembly GCA_965368605.1 of uncultured bacterium. Taxonomy (GTDB): domain Bacteria; phylum Planctomycetota; class Phycisphaerae; order Phycisphaerales; family Phycisphaeraceae; genus JAJRRS01. The sequence continues at coordinate 1,732 of CBDUNP010000463.1, forward strand.
TTGCGCTATCCGTTGGAGTGCTGTAGGTGACAATCAGGGGAGGGGCAGATAGCCCGCTTAGCACGCCGTCGTCCGTTAGAAAAAACGACCCGATCCCCTGACCGGGCGCGGGCATATCACCGACCAACGCATCGTTCGCGAAAGCGGTAGTGGGGTTGCCGACCTGCGCAAGCACAGGGTGCCCCCCGCCTTCGAGCGAGAAAGAGACACCAACCGTCGCCTCGAATTGATTGCTGATGACAAGGCCTTCGAAGGAGGCGCCCCCGGGGATCGCCTCGAAATTGATCAGTTGGGCTTGAATCGCCTTAGAACAGATCAAAATCAGGACGATAGCCACAACCGCGACCGTGCTATTCTTTAGTTCACTATACATTTTCATCCCCTTTAGATACTAAAAATACACCTGAAACCAAACTGCTTCCGAGTTGGTCGTCGTGAGGCGGTTTGTGTTCCTTTACTCACTCACCGATACTCACAACATACTGAATTGGCCCCGTCCAGGGACGTGCATTATAGCCTGTTCTACTCTGTCTTTTTTAGCCGAAAGCAATATTCACCAGGCAAACCTGATTTAACCATACTTGCTGAGCATACTGAAATATGCTCTCACACCTGGACATAAACCCTATCATAGTTGTATGCCTGAACCGCTCATCATCCTCGGCAGTTCGGCCCGCGCGGCGGCGGGGTCGGCGGTGCGCGCGGGGTATGCGCCGTGGTGTGTCGATAAGCGCGGGGACCGGGACCTTTGTGAACTTGTACGGGGTGCCGGGGGGCGGGTGGTCGTGGTTGAGCC
>CBDUNP010000464.1:0-2520 GCA_965368605.1 uncultured bacterium
CGGTAGGTGATCGGTGTCTCGCCGGTTTCCCTTTTGAAGACCCGGCAGAGGTGGTACATGTTGCCGAAGCCCGACCGATCGGCGACCTCCTGGAGGGTGGCGTCGGTCTCGGCGAGGATGGACTTGGCCTTGTTGAGGTGCGCCCGGCGGATCTCCTGAAGCGGGCTGCGTCCCAGGTGTTCGCGGAACTTTCGTTCGAGTTGCCGACGCGAGACGGGCACGATATCCAGGATGTCATCCACACTGATCGGCCGATGCGAAGCACCTTCGACGAACTTGACCGCGGCGGCCAGGTCGGGGTCGTCGACGGCGAGGACGCTGGTGGATTGACGCGAGGCGATCCCTAAAGGCGGCAAAGCCACGCGGTCCTGTTTCACCTCGTCGCCCGCCATGAGTCCGGTCAGCATCACACCGGCCTCGTACCCGATCTTAGACAACGGGACCTGGATGCTTGAGAGCGCGGGCGTGGCCAGCTCGCAATGAAGCGTGTCGTCATTGACGCCGAGGATCGCGACGTCTTCCGGCACGCGCAGGCCGGCGCGGTGCGCGACCTGGGTGATCCACAAGCCCCACTCGTCATCGCCCAGGAACAAGCCGAATGGCCGGGGGATCGCGGCGAGCCACTCGGCCAACACGTCGTCCGCCGACGTCCAGGCCTGAGACATATCAAGGCTCGGCAATGGCGGGGGCGTGTTCACGGGGCTGTCGTGCCCGGCGTCCTGAATCCCGCTTTGAAACCCAAGCAGCTGCTGGCTGGACGACTCCCAGGAGTTGTCACCAAAGTAAGCGAACTCCCGGAAGCCCAGTTCGATCATGTGCGTGGCCGCCAACCGTCCGACCGCCACATGGTCGACCCCGACGCCCACCAGCCCGCCGCCGGAGCGCCGGTCGGACACGTCAACCACAGGCACGTTCAGGCGTGACAGCGTTTTTTCCATATCCGCATCGGTGACGTTGGCGATGATGCCGTCGGGCCGCCAGCGGTCAAGCCGATCCAGGTGATCCACGGTCAGGCCCGGCACGCCGTGCAGTTCCCACTCCGATCGTGCCAGCTCAAGGCTTAATAAACCGCGCAACACACGACGCCAGTAGCTGCGATCCCGGTTGAACGCTAACGCGATCCGTTTGTGTGGCCGGGTAATCATGGTCGTTGCCTTGGGCGGTCATCGCGTCGTGCGGCGTCAGAAGCATTATTCAACCAGGAAAGGCGCGTTGGCGGTCCCGAGCTTTCCGGTCGGCGTGTAGCCGTAGAAGTATAGACGATAGGGCCCGGGAACCTGCGGCGCGGTAAAGCGGATCGTGCGGGGATTAATCACTTCCAGGTCAACCTCCAGGCCGGTATCCGTGATCGCCTGGCTGCCCTGCCCGGCGCTGAGGCGCTGCTCGGGCAGCACTTCCCATCGCACGTCAAGCGTCTGGGGGTCGGCCAGTTCGTATTGAATGACCGCCGAGGCGCGCTGGCCGGGTTGAAGCTTGATGCTGGCGTCGAACGCCTGGCCGTTGATATCAAGCCCGGTGACCCAGGGCGCGCGGTCTTCGGGCCAACGGCCGGTCCAGATATGTTGCATCACGTCGACGACCGCGTTGGGCTCGCCGTTGGCGTGGAACAGGCTGAACCATGACGACGTGCCTTTGGGCACATAGCCCCACTTGAAGGGGAAAACGCCCAGGCATTGTTTTTTGTTGGCCGCCAGGTAGGTATACCGTTCGCGGTAGATGTCGGCCTTGATACCGCTGGGCGGCTCGATCGGGACGTCCCAGTCGGTGCTGTAGCTTTTTTCCCACGTGCCATTGATCCCGATCTCGGTGACCATGTAAGGCCCGGTCCATCCGGCTTTGCGGACGTTATCCGGGAGGTTTTTGTATGAGCCGTAGGTGTTCATGCCGAGGATGTCGATCTCGGGTGCGCGGGTGCGTACCGCGGTGATGCGTTCAACCGCCGAGCCGGCCAGCACGGTCATCGTCGGGTGGTTCGGATCGACTTCATGGATGAACTTCGCCAAGGCGTTGATCGCCTCGTATGGCTGACCGCCGCGTGCCTCGGCCTCGTTGCCCACGGCCCAGATCAAGAGCGCCGGGTGGTCCTTGTACTTGAGAATCTCTTTGCAGTTTGCTTCGTACTGCTTGGCCACCATCGCCGGGTCCGCGTAGTCGAAGCCGTCGCGCTTGTGCCCCATCCACAGGCCGACCACCACGCCCATGCCGCGCTTGTGCGCCTCGTCGAGGATGCGGCCGTTGTCCAGGTGTTTGATCGACCAGGTCCGGATCGTGTTCGCACCGGCTTGAATCGCGGTGTCTAATTCATCGAAACCCGAGATCGGGTGCACCTCGAAAGGCTCGCCCCCGCGAAGCAGCATGTAGCGGCCGCCTTGCTTGACGACCTCCACGGGGATCGGGCCTTCGTCGGCGGCGCAAGCGACGCCCGCCCCACCCAGCACCATCCACGCACACAGTAAAACAACGCTAAAACAGCGGGATACCTTCATGAATCGTTCATCTCCAGGTGCTTGGGGGATCAAG
>CBDUNP010000465.1:0-2514 GCA_965368605.1 uncultured bacterium
GAGGCCACGTCGGTCTATGTGTCTGCTCGTGAGACGGTGGTCCGGTATCAGAACGCGCAGATCCGAGATCGTAATAACCGCGCGGGCAATTTGAAGGTAGCAGCTTCTGCGACGGGCCGGGCCATCTCGCTGATCGAGCGACAGGATCGGCTGTTTGACGGCGTCTTCAATGAAGAGCTTCAGCGACTCATCTCTGTAACAGATTGGAACCCACAGGAGTCTGGGCGATGACAACCCATGACCTGCAAGGCCTGATAAGTGACAGCATCGACGGGCGGTGGTCCGAGTGGTCGTCGAAGCACCCGCACCTTGCCGCCGCGATCGACAGGACACGGCTCATTGAATCCACGGCGGCGCTGCTGCGTGACGACCCGGAGTTTGTTGAGGCGATGCGGTTGGCCGACCTGGATGAGGCCAAGCTTGCGGCTGCCGCGAGTATTCTCGACCGCGCGAACCGGCTTATCCGTCGATCACTTCCCCTTTAATTCTTCATTATGTGCACCCATCGGCAACAACCAGAGGAATAGACAATATCATGCAAGAATCATCCCCCGCCCCTCGCTGGACCAGCCGTAAGTTCATCATGGCGGTGTCGGCTCAACTGACCGCCTTGATAGTCCTGGTCTGGCCGGGCCAGGAGCAGGCGATTGTTGAGGCCGCCACGTCGATCACGTCGTTGTTTGTCGTTCTGGCGAGCTCGTTGGGATACGTTGTGTCCGAGGCGAAGATCGATGCTCAACGAGCCGTGCCTCGGTCCGAGGATAGGCTCACGCCTTGATCCCTCTGTCGCTCCGGCATATCTTCATCAAACGATGAAGCTGAGACACCGCCTGATCCCTTTGCCCCGATGTCTGCCGACGAGTTTGATCGTGGTGGTCGCCTTGTTTGTTGTTGGCTGTGAGGCGCCGCAGGGCACGGTTGATCCTAAGAGCGAGCGGCGCCAGCCGGACGATGGGGGGGCTTACTGGATGCCCGTCCCGACATCGGTCCGCGTGTATCCATCGACGCGCTTCATCCGCGAGTCCGGCCGGTCGATCCTGGAGGCACGCTTCGAGCTCTATGACGAGATGGGCGACCCGGTTAAATACGCGGGCACATTTCTGATCGAATTATTCAGCGTAGATGAGAATCTGGGCAACACGCCTCGGCGCCTGTTGTATTCCTGGGACGCCAGCCTGATGTCGCTGGAAGAACAGCGTGAGCACTACGACCCGATCACGCGGGGCTACCTGTTTCGATTGGGTGTGGACAACCTGAAGATCTCCAAGCAGACCACACTGTTAAAGGTGTCGTTCTCGCCGGTCGACCGGGCCCGGCTCGAGGCTGAGGCCGAGGTGCGTTCGGACTGGTAGCGGTGTTTGTCGAGTCGGCGTGTTGATCAACACAATCGGTTACGTCAGGCCTAACGCGGCACGCACGTCATCCACCAGGGCTCGCGCGTCTTCTTCTTCGGCTGCTTCTGCGATGATGCGGATGATTGGTTCGGTGTTGCTTGGGCGGACGTGGACCCAACGGTCCGGCCAATCGATACGCACACCGTCCTGGGCATCGACTTTCTGATCCTTGTACTTCTCTTTCAGTGTCGGGCCGATCTGATCGAGCAGGCTCTGGCTGACGTCGGCCTTGTCTTTGACGATGGCGTAGGCCGGGGTCATGGCGACCAGATCGCTCAACGGCTTGCCGCGTTTGGCGAGCATTTCCAGCAACAGCGCCATGCCCACGAGGCTGTCGCGCACACCGCAGACCTTGGGCCAGATGATCCCGCCGTTGCCTTCGCCGCCGATGGATGCGCTGTTGGCCTCCATGCCTGCGGCTACGTTGGCTTCGCCGACCGCGGTCCGCACGACGGACGCGCCGACTTTAGCGGCGATGTCGTCGATCATCCGGCTGGTCGAGAGGTTGGCGACGACCTTGTCGCCCCCGCCCAGCAGATGCATCGCGCACAGGGCCAGGGTGTATTCTTCGCCGATGTAGCTGCCTTGCTCATCGACCACCGCCAGTCGGTCGGCGTCCGGGTCCTGCGCGAAGCCGATCGCTGCGCCGTGTTTTTTCACTTCCGTACAGAGTTCGGTGAGGTTCTCACGGGTCGGCTCGGGTGTGTGTGGGAACAGGCCGGACGGCTCGGGGTACATGTGGATCAGCTCGACGCCGAGGCTTTCAAGGAGCACCCTGGCCTCGTCTCCGCCGGCCCCGCAGACGCTGTCGACGATGGCCTTGAGATTCGCGCCGCGTATCGCCTCGACATCAACATGTGGCAGGATGCGATCGACATGGACCTGTGTCCCCGTGGTGTCTTCTTCGCCGGGCTGTAGTGATTCGACCTCGGCGTAATCCAGGTTGTTTGTTTTGAAGCGTTCGATGATCTGTTGTGCCTGGTCGGCGGGGGGCGCGACGCCGTCGTGCCGCAGGGCTTTGATCCCGTTCCAAATGATCGGGTTGTGGCTGGCGGTGACGACCAACCCGCCCTGGGCGTTGTGGTGGCCGATCATGATCGCGACGCCGGGCGTGCTTAAC
>CBDUNP010000466.1:0-2511 GCA_965368605.1 uncultured bacterium
GAATACATGTTCGGCGTGGAGGTCGTGCTGGAGCGTATGCAGGTCCCGACCCGTCGGATGGCGGGGTCGGCCAAGCGAAACGTCTTCTCGAATCTGTCGGCCCCTCCCCGCGAGCTGATAGATAAAGGGGTTCGGGGGAATTATTGGGAAGAAGTCGGCCGAGACCCGCTCCTGGAGGCCCGCCTGATCAGGCAGATCACCGATCGGGTGAATGAGGCCCCTTAGTCGGATTCGTTTAGTCCTCGTTCAGGTGGCTAGCCCGGTTTTCGCCGGGGCGGGATGAACCCGCTACACTTCCATACTATGAACACCAAGATAGATGCCGAGCGCATGACGCTCCGGATCGGGCACAGCCCAGACCCGGATGACGCGTTTATGTGGTACCCGCTAGCCAACTTCACCGCGCCGGACGGCCAGAAGCTGACCCCGAAGATCGACACCGGGCGATACGACTTCGTGCACGTGCTGGAAGACATCCAGTCGCTGAACGAACGCAGCGCCAAGGGCGAGCTTGAGATTACCGCGCTGTCGATCCATCAGTACCCGTTTATTGCGGATAAGTACGCGCTGACGAGCTGCGGGTCGTCGATGGGTGATGGGTACGGCCCGATGATCGTGTCGTCCAAACCCATGAGCGTTGCGGACCTGAGAGGCAAGCGCCTGGCGATCCCCGGCTACCAGACCACGGCCTGGCTTTCGGCGCAGCTCATGCTGGCCGAGCAGGGCATGAGCAAGGACGATCTGACCGCTGAGTTTGTCATGTTCGATGAGATCATCCCGAAGGTGGTATCAGGTGAATACGATGCCGGGCTAATCATCCACGAGGGGCAGTTGACCTATGGGAACGACGGCCTGGCATGTGTGGTTGACCTGGGCAAGTGGTGGACCGATTCGCGGAAGCTGCCGCTGCCTCTGGGGGGTAACGCGATCCGTCGTGATATGGGCGAGCAGATGCCGGTGATCTGCCGTGTGCTGCTTGAGTCGATTGAGTATGCGCTTGAAAATCGGGACGAGGCGGTGGCTTTTGCCTTGAACTGGGCCCGTGACATGGGTTCGGAGTTGGCAGACGAGTTTGTCGGGATGTATGTCAACCAGTGGACGCTGGACTACGGCGACAAGGGCCGTGAGGCGGTGCGCCGATTGTTGAAGGAAGCGTCGGACGCCGGGATCGTCCCGGACTGTGGCGAGATAGATTTTGTTGATCCGGCGTAAGTGTTTTCACGTCGCGCGTGAATGGTTGTGCGTAGTCGTAAGGAGTTGGTGATGCGTGTCCGATTAATGAACCGGGTGATTGCGTGGCCTGTCATTGTTTTGTGTCTGATGGTTTCACCGGCATTCGCGGAAGACGAAGCGGCACAGAGTCAGCCCGCGGTCGAGAAGCCCGAGACGATCACCGCGGAGCAGTGGGGGTCGGACCCACTGCCGATCCCGGAGGCGCGTCGGCACACGCCTAAGTTCATCACGATCCATCACGCCGGGGTTGAATGGGCCGCGGGGAGTGATCCTGTTGTGAAGATCCGCAACCTTCAGGCATGGGGCAAGAAGTCGGTCGAGGACGGCGGCAAGGATTGGCCGGACCTGCCTTACCACTTCCTGATCGCGCCGGACGGGCGCATCTTCGAGGGCCGGCCGGTTGAGTATGAACCCGAAACCAACACGAACTACGACGTGCGCAGCCACATCGGGGTGCAGCTCTGGGGTAACCTTGAGGCCCAGCGAGTCAGCCCGCATCAGGTCGAGTCGCTGGTCAGGCTGGTCGCGTGGCTGTCTCAGGAACATCAGGTGGCCGATGCGCAGATCGGCGGGCACCGTGACGTGGCGGAAGACACGAGCTGCCCCGGTGCTGATTTCTACCGATACCTGGAAGACGGACAGTTTTTAGGCTGGGTGAATCAGGTCCGAGCAGGCGAGGAGCCGATAATCGACCTTGGCCCGCCGTTAGAGAATGGCCCGACCGAGATGGTGCCGCTCCCGGAGTAATATTTCTTGAATCCTATTCGGGGACGTGGGGTGTTATCTGTGCCGTAGGCTTCCAGCCGGGCGGTCGCGCGTTTGTTTTTAATAGCCATTTGACTTCACGGGTGTTAAGGTGGGTATACTTAATTAGGCAGTTCTGCCTGGTATCGTTGAGGCCGGCATCTACGCTGGCGGGAGTTTGTTTATGGCGACCATTGTCGTGTTGAACGGACAGAACAAGGGGGATTGGTACACGATCGGTAGCCGGGCGTTTGTTTTTGGGCGGGACAACAAACTGTTGGCACAGATCAACGACGCCTGTGTTTCCCGGGAGCACATGGAGGTCCGTAAAGAATCCAGCGACAACTGCTACTACGCGGTGGACATGGACAGCCACAACGGGGTGTTTGTAAACAGCGAGCGGGTGGTGAAGTTTAAGGTGCTGCACGAAGGCGACGTCATCCAGATCGGCCACACGCTGATGGCGATGACGCTCGATGAGTTTGAAGACGACCTGCAGGCTCGGCGGTATCTAAGAAATTGTGAGAAGAAGTT
>CBDUNP010000467.1:0-2498 GCA_965368605.1 uncultured bacterium
GTGATGATGCCCATGACCCTGTCAAAACCCGCGACGTACCTGACGCCGGCCTCGTCATTGGTCAGCCCACCGATGAGGTCGATGTGCAGCATGACGGGGATGTTACGGGTCAGACGGTTATCGAGTTTATCCAGGACGCCGGGGAGTTCCGCGATCTCTCCGCCGCTTAGAAACAAGACGTCGGCGTGCGACAGCAGCTCGGGCTGCGGGATCGACCAGTCGGTGATGTACGGGATGATCGGTTTATTCAGCAGTGACTTGATGCCTCTAGGTTTCATGTCGCGTGCCTTCGTTACGAGGTGTGGTTCATATGAGTCCTGATACTGTACGAAGCAATCGGCTAAACACCAAGCCGACAGATATAAATACCGCCTTGCGTGACCGGCTCAAACACCTGCGTCACCTGGCGCTGGATTTAGACGGCACCCTCTACCTCGGCGGGACACTGTTTTCTTTTACCGGTGAGTTCCTGAGTTCACTCAAGCGGATGAGCATCGGCTACACCTTTTTTACGAACAATTCATCACGCAGCGCCCGGCAGTATGTAAAGCACCTCGCCGAGATGGGGATCGAGACCGACGTCGACGCGATATACAGTTCAACCCACGCGACGATCGAGTACCTGCGAGCTTCTTTCCCGGATGCTAGCCGTGTATTCTCGCTGGGGACACCCGGGTTTGACCAGGAACTGACCGAAGCCGGTTTCACGATCAGCGCCACCCGCCCGGAGCTTGTCGTTGTCGGGTTTGATACCGAGCTGACTTACAGCCGACTGGCACGCGCGGCCTACTGGATCAAGCAGGGCAAGCCCTTTATCGCGACCCACCCCGATCTGGTCTGCCCGACGGACCGCCCGATTGTCTTGCCCGACTGCGGATCGATCTGTCAGTTGCTCACCGCGTCTACCGGACGCAAGCCCGACGCCGTGCTCGGCAAGCCCAACGTCGCGATGCTCAACGGGATGCTCCGTCGGCACGGTCTGGACCGATCACAGGTCGCGATGGTCGGCGACCGGATGTATACCGACATGGAGATGGCGCGTAAGGCAGGTGTCATGAGTGTGCTTGTACTCACCGGTGAAACGAAGCAGCCGGATATCAAGAAGTCGGGATATACCCCCGACGTGGTAACACGTGATGCCGGGCGCTTCGGGACGATGCTCACGGCAGCCCGTAATGTGGTGGCCTCCTAATGATCAGTCAAGCAACAGTTGCACCGCAAACGTCACGACTGGCCGACGGCCAAACTATAGACGCCCTGATTATCGGTGGGGGCATCGTCGGCAGCGGCATCGCGCGTGACGCGGCGATGCGCGGCATGAGCGTCGGGCTCGTCGAACAGCACGACTTCGCTTCCGGTACCAGCAGCCGATCCAGCCGGCTCCTGCACGGCGGCCTCCGCTACCTCGCCCAAGGGCGCGTCGGTCTGGTCCGCGAAGCGAGCCTGGAAAAGAAGATCGTGCAGGACATCGCCCCGCATCTGGCCGACGCCCTCCCGTTCATCTTCCCGACCTACCGAGGCACCCAATGGAAGCGGTGGAAACTGGCCATCGGCGTTAAGATCTACGACCTGCTGTGCAACGGCCGAAACTTCGGCCGGTCGCAGACGCTTAGCGCGGGCAAGGTGTCCGACACGCTCCCCGGGATTAACACCCAGGGCCTGACCGGTGCTGTCCGCTACTTCGACGGGCTGACTCAGGACGCCCGCCTGGTGATCGATACCCTCCGCTCTGCGGCTACGCATGGCGCACGGGTTTGTAACTACACCCGCTACGACGAAGCCACGTTGAACGACAACCTCTGGTCGTGCCAGCTTCACGACTCGCTGCAGGACAAGGCTATCACCGTCCGTGCCCGCTCGGTGATCAATGCCGCGGGCCCCTGGGCGGACCGGATGAAGCACGGCCGAACCAAGCTGAGGCTGACCAAGGGCGTTCACCTGGTGATCGACCGGTCGCGGTTGCCCCTGCCGGACGCCGTCGTCATGGCGCAGGGCGAACGCATCCTCTTCGCCATCCCCTGGGGCGAGCGGATGATCCTCGGCACGACCGACACCGACTACGACGGCCCGATCGCCAATCCGTCTTGTGATCCAGATGATGTCCGATATGTGTTGGATGTAGCAAATAGCGTTTTCCCAATAACCAACCTATCAAGCGATGACGTCTTTGCCTCCTGGTCCGGACTCCGGCCACTGATCGCCCAAGGTGACGCACAGGGCTCGCCCTCGGATACCTCGCGATCTCACAGTATCCGCATGACCGAGCCCGGGTGGATTGACGTCGCCGGCGGCAAGCTGACCACCTACCGGCTGATGGCCGAGCAAACCGTTGACAAGATCGTCGAACACATCGGGCAGGATTATGAGGCCTGCCAGACCGCGGACCAGCCGCTGCTCCCGATCGACCGGCTTGCCGGCAGTGGCATTACCCCGCCAGCTGTAGCTCGGGAGCAGGTGGAGCACTACTGCAATAACGAATGGGCGGTCCATCTGGACGA
>CBDUNP010000468.1:0-2490 GCA_965368605.1 uncultured bacterium
GCGTTTTTGTTGGTCAGGTTGATGCCGTAGGTGCCGGGCTCGAAGATGTGGACGCGGGTCATGTCCAGGTACATCTTCAGTTCGCTGTGTTCGTTCAGGGGCTCGGCCTTGATGCGGGCGACGAGTACCTTGTCTTCGCTGGTCTTGGTGTAGACGTCCATGGTGCTGCCGAGGGGTTCGACGACGCCGACGGAGACGTTGACGGTCTGGTCTTCTTTATTGGCGTCGTCGGTGGGCCTTGGGAAGAGGGCTTCGGGGCGGATGCCGATGACGGCGTCCTGTCCGACGCGTCCCTGGCATTGCTGGGCCTGCTCGGGGTCGAGCTTGACCTTGATGCCTGCGCCCTCGAAGAAGACGTCGCTGCCGGAGCCGGTGAGTTGGCCGTCGAGGAAGTTCATCGGGGGTGTGCCGACGAAGCTGGCGACGAAGCGGTTGACGGGGTGGTTGTAGACGTTCAGGGGGGTGTCGCACTGCTGGATCAGGCCGTCACTCATGACGACGACGCGGTCGCCGAGGGTCATGGCCTCTTCCTGGTCGTGGGTGACGTAGATGGTGGTGGTCTGCAGGCGGTGGTGCAGGCGCTTCAGCTCGGCGCGGGTTTCGACGCGGAGCTTGGCGTCAAGGTTGGATAGCGGTTCGTCAAAGAGGAAACACGCCGGGTCGCGGACGATGGCCCGGCCGAGGGCGACGCGCTGGCGCTGTCCGCCGGAGAGGGCTTTGGGCTTGCGGTCCAGGAGTTTCTCGATGCCGAGGATGTCGGCGGCGTGTCGGACCTTCTGATCGATCTCGGCCTTGGGGACTTTGCGGAGCTTTAAGCCGAAGGCCATGTTCTTGTAGACCGTCATGTGCGGGTAGAGGGCGTAGTTCTGGAAGACCATGGCGATGTCACGGTCCTTGGGGGGGACGTCGTTGACGACGCGGTCGCCGATGCGGATGGTGCCTTCGGAGATCTCTTCGAGGCCGGCGACCATGCGGAGGGTCGTGCTCTTGCCGCAGCCGGACGGGCCGACCAGGACGATGAACTCTTTGTCCTGGATGTGGAGGGAGATGTTGTCCACGGCACGGACATCGCCGGGGTAGATCTTTACGACATCATCAATCAGAACTTCGGCCATGGATTGCACCTCAAAAAAGGGTCTTCGAAAACCGGCCCCGGCTCCCCCTGATTTTCCCACGTCAAGACATCTCCCGGATATCCGGCCAGGTTTCCCGGCGGATAGACGGCCTCCACTCAGGTATGGGAAAACCGCTTACAGTCAGGCCATTGTACCTGAAAGTGGGCGGTTTGTGGATTCTATAATTGGAGCCGGTATAGAGGCCTACGCGCGTCTACGCATCAGCCAGCAGGCCAGGCCGGGCAGGAGCGTGCCGAGGATGACGGGCTCGGGGATAACCACGGACACGGCGGAACCACTGGGGGGCGAGCCAGCGTTCCAGTTGGCGAGCACCTCGTTGAGGTCGCTGATGCCGATGAAGCCGTCCCAGTCGGCGTCGCCGTGGAGCATGGGGGGGACGTTGGTCCCGAAGTTGGCCAGGACGGTGTTCAGGTCATCGACGCCGACGAATCCGTCGTGGTTCAGGTCGCCTTTGAGGGGAGCATCCAGGGTGGCGTCGAGCAGGTAGTTAAAGAAGTCGCAGCAGCCGGCGTTGTTCTGGCCCTTGAGGTCCAGCCGACCGTTGGCCAGGGAGGCGCGGACGCTCATGGGCTGTCCCCCGCCGTCGACGCCGGTGAAGACCAGCTCGGTGCCGGTGAGGCTCTGGAGGATCGTGCCCTCGAGGCCGGTGAGGTTCAGGTGGGAGTCCAGGTCCGTGCCCGCGAGCCACGCAGGGCCGCCCAGGAGCCCCGGAGGGCCGGTGAGGACAGCGTCTACGTCTATGAACTGGGCGAACGGGACAAGCGAGATGTCGCCGGGGCCGTTGAATATCTGGTCGTAACCGATCGCCAGGCTGAGTGTGCCGTCGATGCCGTAGGTGTCGTTGATCCCGGCGAATCCGCCGGTGACATTCAGTGAGCTGGCACTGGTGTCGAAGGTGAACTCGTGCAGGACAATCGGCGGGATCGCCTGGGCGGGAATGGCCAAAGAAAGCAGGGCCGTAGCAGACAGGCACAGCGTGATGCGATTGGATAAGGCCTTGTGCATGTTGTGGGCCTCCAGATCGTGTAGCGTCTTGAAGAACGCCAACACTATACCCCCGGTCGGTGCCGTGTTACAAGAAAAATCGAAACATTTGTGTGATTGTTGATAGGGCCTTTTTGATTGACGGGCCGCAGGGGCCCAATGAAAACGGCCGCTCACCGTGGGGTGAGCGGCCGTGTAAAGGGTTTATTTGACTGAACCTTGCGGAAGGATCAGCGGCGACGACGCAGCATGGCGACGCCACCGAGGCCCAGCAGAGCCAGCGTGGTAGGCTCAGGCACAGCGGCACCGGTGGTTGGTGGGGTGCCGGCGTTCCAGTTGCCCAGGATCTGGTTCAGGTCGTCGATGCCGA
>CBDUNP010000469.1:0-2482 GCA_965368605.1 uncultured bacterium
CACTGGCTGAGCGCCCGGCGTGAGACCGCACCCGAGCCACAGATCTTCCACACGTTCGCGTTCCTGTGCGTGATCTTCTACGTCATGCTCGTCTGCCTGGCGTTCCAACGCTTCTCGCACATGAAGGGGGCGGGCAACCCCCAAGGGTTCGACCTGTTCATGTTCGAGTTCTGGCGCTACGGCATGCCGGTCCTCTACATCCTGGCAACCCTCTGGGTCTTCTTCACGCTCGTGCACTTCTGGCGCACCGCACTCAAGACCTGATGCTACGCCGCCAGTAACTATTTCCCTACACTTACTAGACCGACTCAGCCCCACGTTGCGATGAGCCATTCTCTCATCGCAACGTGGGGCTGTCTTCTTTAGCCGCTCGCGGCTTAGCGTCTATTCAAAGTACGGCTTAGAGTCGATCAAACCCAAACCACTTACATCTCACGCCTGCACCCGGTTCCAAGGCATCTTTGCCAGCAACATCCCCATCCCACACCAATCCGTCACGCCCGCGAACACCAGCCCACAGCCCACAAACCCCGGCACAATCAGGAACCATGGGCTCACCGCCGCCGCCAACAGTGTCCCCGTCGCGACCAGCGCCCCAGCCGCGATACGCACCTGCCGTTCCAGCGTCATCGTCTGCTTGCCGCGCACCACCGCCAGCCCCGCACGTTCGCACGCCGGCGTCCCGCCCTCCACGCACACCCCGACCACGCCCGCCGACATCAGCCTCTCGCACGCCTGCTTCGCACGCCCGCCGCTCTGGCACACGACGTACACAGGTGACGCGTTTGATTCTCCACGCTCTTGCTTCAACGCCGCCGGGTCTAGCTTATCCAGTGGCACATTCTTCGCTGCTTCCACATGTACCCCCGTATACTCCACCGGGGTCCGTACATCGATCAGCTCCACCCCCGCGTCCCCTGACAGTAATTCTCCCAGCTTCTCCGGCGTTATTGTCTGGACCATCATCGCGCACCTCCTATATTCGTCGATACCTCGCAGGCCATCGCATGTACCCGCATCGTCGCGCCGCCGCTAAGGTTGTAGACCTCGCCAAACCCCCGCTGCATCAATACCCGGCAAGCCACATACGACCTGAGCCCACTTGCGCACGTCACCGCGGTCGGCCTGGTTGGGTCCAACTCGCCGATACGATCACGCAACTCATCCACCGGGATCGCGATCGTCCCTCCCGCGCCGGGGAAGGGCGTCTTCGCGATCTCGCCAGCCGAACGCACGTCCAGCACCTGCATCCCCGACAGGTCAGCATCCGGGTCCAGCACCTTCACATGCCCGTCCAATTCGTTGCTCGCTGTGAACGCCGCCATATGGATCGGGTCTTTCGCCGCACCAAATGGCGGAGCATACGTCAGGTCCAGCCCCGCCAGGTCACGCACCGTCGCCCCGAACCGCATCGCGGTCGCGATCACGTCGATCCGTTTATCGATCCCTGCTGCGCCCACCGCCTGCGCCCCCAGCACTTTGCCCGTGCCCGGCTCGTACACCAGCTTCAGCACCATCTGCTTGGCACCCGGGTAATACCCCACGTGATGGTTCGCCATGATCGTCACACTCACCGCCGGCTGTCCTACACGCTCGGCCTGTTTCCGTGACAGCCCCGTCATCCCCGCGGTCAGGCCAAACACCCGTGCGATCGCCGTGCCGTTCACGGGCGTCTGTGCGTGAGCCTTCCCCGTCGCAGCGTGCTCACCGGCGATCCGCCCGGCACGATTCGCCGGACCGGCCAAGGGCACGCGCATCTGTGCCCCCGTCGGTCCATACACATACTCCGCCGCGTCACCCACAGCATAAATATCCGCATCCTCCGTCCGACCAAACTCGTCTGCCGCGATCCCCCGGGTATCTCCTAGCTTCAGATCCGCATCCACCGCCAGCCCTGTGTTCGGCCGAACCCCCACGCCCATGATCACGACGTCCGCCTCGATCATGGTGCCGCTGCTCAGTTCAACCCCGTCCGCTCGGCCGTCCGTGGCCCGCACCGACTTGATCCCGTCCCCAAGGTGCAACGCCACCCCCCGCGATTCCAGTTCCACCTTTAGCAGCTGAGCCATCTCACGGTCGAGAGGTGGCAGCACCTGATCCATGAGTTCCACCAGATGCGTCTGTATTCCAAGCCCCTCCAGCTGCTCCACCATCTCCAACCCGATAAACCCCGCGCCCACCACGACCGCACGCTTGGGTTTACTCGTATCCAGATACCCCTTCACCCGGTCCACATCCTCCACGTTGCGCAACGTAAAAACGTTCCCCGCATCCACCCCCTCGATCGGAGGAACCACCGGCGACGCGCCCGGCGCAAGGATCAGCTTGTCATACCCCAACTCGTAAGTCGATCCATCCTCATGTTTCAACACCGTGACCACCTTCCGGGGCCGGTCGATCGTCGTGACCTCCTGCCTCACGCGCACGTCAATCCCAAACCGCTTCTCAAAAAGCTCCGGCTTCGCGACCAGCAGCTTCTCGC
>CBDUNP010000470.1:0-2477 GCA_965368605.1 uncultured bacterium
TGCGACGAAATCCCGGCTTCAGGAAAGATCGCCAGCACCTGATCCATCAGGCCGACACGCTGGTCATTATCCAACACCGTCATGGCCTGTTCGTACAGCCCAAGCGCCCGATACATCGGGTGGTCTTTAGGGACCGGGATCCCGCCGGGCGTGGGGGTGTCGTCTGACTCGTAGTACCCCCCATTCATGTACCACTTACTCCAGCCAACCGCGAAGAAGGAGTCGAGGTTGTATGGCAGGTAGTAACGCGGATACAGCTGCGGCATGTAATCGCTGCCGCCACTCCAGACGCAGAAATCAAACAGTAATCCATCCTTGCGGGCGTAGAAAAGAGATCGGCTGCGCTCTTTGGCAATCACGCGGACCCCAACCTGCTTCCAGTCATCAATCACAAAATCGGTGGGCCCACGCCCCGTGAATGAGGTGTAATCAAGATAAAACGTCATCCGTGAGCCATCGGTGAATGTGCGGTACCCCTCGTAATCCCGTTGGGTGAGCCCTATTTCGTCCAGCAACCGCCCTGCCGCCTCCGGGTCGTGCTGTGCATAGGCGTCTGCGATCACGCTGTTGTCGAAGACCGATTCGGGGCCGGGCGCGATCTGTGACGGTGTCCCGATACCGCTGTACTCGGCACGTATGACCCGATCACGGTCGATGGCCAGGGACAAGGCCTGGCGGAAGCGTTTATCCCCCAGCAACCGGGCCTTGAATCCACTCGAAGGCTCGTCTTTGTTCACACGACGGTTCAGATTCGGGCTGATGACATATAGAGACCGGCTGGAGGGGTACCAGTGCAAGACGCGCGTGCCCGCGGAGTCCCGACGTGACATCAGCTCGGTGTAATCAGAGAAACGCACATGCCGAGCTTGCATCGACACTCGCCCGTTGGCTGCGGCGACGCCTAGCATCTGCCCGTCCATAATGTCGAACTGAACCCGGTCGATGTAGGGCAACTGATTCCCCGCGGTATCCACGACGTAGTAATATGGATTGCGGACAAAAACCTGGGGCGTCGTCGAGTTGTAGCTGCGATAGACCCATGGCCAGAGGCGCGGGTGCTCGGGGTTTTGCCAGTCTTTCAGGATCCTGTACAACGCCAGCGGGCTGGGCACCTGGAAACGATCCATCGCGCGGCGGATCGCGTCGGGGTCACCGATTTCTGGGTCGGGATGATACAGCTGCAGGTAGTGCTTCGGCGATTCCGTCAGCTCGGAGATATGTGCCAGACGTTCAAGAAATAACGGATAAGGCTCGTCGAACACGAACCGCACACGGTATTGATCCAGCCGCTGGACATCGCCCATCTTGCCGGCGGAGATCATCCACTCCGGGGGCGCATCCGCGATATACCCGTTGTTCGCCTCCGCCTGCCACCAATACATAATATCGTCGGCGGTGTAGGGCTCACCGTCCGACCAACGCATGCCTTCGCGCAGTGTCACGGTCCAGATACGCGCATCATCAGAAGACTCAACCGATCTGGCGATGTGCGGCTCAATCGGGTACCCCAGCGGAGACCAGCGGACCAGATACGCGCCGCTGAGCCTGTAGTTGATGATGTGCACATCAAATAAAGACAACGCGAGACGCAGCCAGGTGCCGCCATATACACCGACACCATCCGTGCCCTCCATGACCACTGGATCACGCGGCAAACGCTCGGCAAGTGGCGGGAGCTTCCCTTCGTTGACGAGCTCTTCAAGGATTGGCGACTGGCCGACCGGCTCGACGGAGATGTCACGGTGCAGGCTGGGGGTCTTCGACGGATCAAAAGAGATGTCACGAAGGCCCGTGGTATCGACGTGATCCCCCGAGGTGTCGGCCGACTGCCCCGCAGGATCATTGACCGGCACCAGCCACGCCAGCAGCCACAACAGCAACAGCCCGGCCGCCGCCGTTAACAGAAGAGTCAGCAATCGACGCGCCCACAGTCGTAACCAAGCCGACCATCTGGAGCCGTTTCTGGATGAACCATTCGATCGTGTCATATCAACAACGGTCACCTTAATAACGCCAGGACCACATTATCAGAACTGACGAGACCATGACCGTGGCCAACGCTCCACAACCACTTTAGTCTGCGTAAAGAACTCGACCGCGTGCTTGGCCTGGCCGTGCAGGTCACCGAAGAAGCTTTGCTTCCAACCCGAGAACGGGAAGTACGACATCGGCGCCGCAACCCCGATATTGACCCCGATATTACCTGCATCAGCCTCCGTGCGGAACTTACGCGCGGCCGCGCCATCGGCGGTAAACACACACGCCATGTTGCCGTACTCAGACCGGTTGATGTCCGCAATCACATCGTCGATCGACTCGTAGTGCATTAGCCCGAGCACGGGCCCGAACAATTCACACCCCACCAGCTCATGCTCTGCATCAAGCCCGTCAATCAGTGTGGGGGCAAGGAAGTTGCCGTTCTCGCCCCCGGCGACTTGAGGCGATCGACCATCCGCAAGCAGACGTGTCTGGCCGTT
>CBDUNP010000471.1:0-2454 GCA_965368605.1 uncultured bacterium
GACGATCACAGCCTGGCCATCGATCGCGGGCGATCCATTCACATACCCTTCGGTCAGGTACGACCAGACAATTTCACCGGTGTTTGCGTCGAGGCAGTAAACATGGTTGTCGTAGCTGCCAAACAACACACGCGGCTGCGGCCCATCGACCGGCGTGGCGCTGCTGAGGATCTTGTTGTCGGTCTCGAACTGCCAGAGGACCTCACCGGTCTCAAAGGAAATAGCATAGAACACGCCGTCCACCGTGCCGACCATCAGCTTGCCGTGCATCACCATCGGCGGGGCTTCGATCCGGCCGATAGTCGGGACGGCCCACTTCTGCTCGCCGGTCTCGGCGTCGATCGCGTAGAGGAGTCCGTCGCCACCGCCGAAAAACACCACGCCCCCGGCAATCACCGGCGACGAAAGCACCGGCTGGTCCGTCTTGAACGTCCACTTGAGTTGATAAGTATCGGCCAGCGTCGTGTCCGCGACACCCAACCCACGCACGTCGCCCCGGGAGATCGGCCAATCGGGCTGGTCCGCGTGCGCAAACGCAGCGGCGAAAAACAGCACAGCGAACAGGATGCAGACGCGCTCACGCATCGGGGCTACTTATCCTTTCCCGTGAAGGCCTGTTGATAAAGCTCGACGAATACGTCGGCATTCATCGGGCGCGGGTTGAAGTTGGCGGTCCACTGCCCCGCAGCTTCCTCGGCAAGCTGTGGGATCATCTCGCGATCCACGTTCAACTCCGCCAGACTGGCGGCGAAACCGGACTCGGGCAATAGCTGTGCAAGCCTGTCTACCAACGCATCGACGCTATCCATCCCCCCGGCATCCGCGAGTTGTTCGTAGAGCGAAGCGGTGGCGGGATCGCCGGCGTTGTGACGCACGACATGCGGCAGCATCAGGCCGACGGCGTGGCCGTGCGTGATCCCGTAGTGCGCTGTCAGCGGGTTGGCCGCCGAGTGCGCCGCGCCGAGCATGCTGTTCTCGATGGCGAGCCCGGCATACGCGGCCCCCAGCAGCATCGCGCCTCGGGATTCCAGGCTCGCCGGGTCGAAGATCACAGCGGAAAAATGCTTGATCGTCAGGCCGAACGATTCACGGGCATACGCGGCAGACACATCGTTGCGCCGGTTGCAGACGAACGACTCGACCGCGTGCGAGATCGCGTCGATCCCGGTGATCGTGGTGACCTGCTTAGGGAGCGTCAACGTGAGCTCGGAATCCAGAACCGCGATTCGCGGCAGCGCCTTGGGGTCGCCGCAGGCCATCTTCTGATGTGACTTTGCATCGGCGATCAGCGCGAAGGATTGCGTCTCGCTGCCCGTGCCGTGTGTTGTGGGGACCGCGATGAACGGGAGCATCGCACGGCTTGCCTTGCCGACACCTCGGTAGTCCGCCATCGCGCCGCCGTTGGTATAGATAAAGTTACAACCCTTGGCGGTGTCCAGCGACGAGCCGCCCCCAAGCCCGATGATCAGGTCAGGCGCGAAATCTTTGGCGAACGTCAGGCAGCGATCGACATCCTCGGTCGATGGGTTCTCGTGGACATCGGTAAACACGCCGACAGCGAGCTCGGCCGCGGTCAGCAGCGACTCGATCCGATCGACGTGGCCGGCCTTGCGCAAGCCCTCGTCGCTGACCAGCAGCACGCGCGTGCCGCCCAGCTCGGCGACCATCTCCGCCAGGCCGGCGGCGCAGCCCGGGCCAAACACCAGGCGGGTATCGGGCGTGTGGTCCAGGCCTTCAATCGTCGGGGGGTGCGCCAATCTCACGCGCCGACCTCCACGGGCTCAGCCCGCTGGATCGCGCGACGCTGATACAGGAACTCAAACAGGTTCCCTTCGTGCGGTTGGTCCCAGCGTGCGACGCTCGTTGGCATCGCGCCGAGGTTCAGCCGTTGGATGTCGGGGCTTGTCAGCATCGCGTTGATCAGCGCATCGTCTTTCGTGATTGCGGTCACGACCAGCGACGGACCGATCGTGTCGAGCAGGTCGGCCTGATCGACCTCCACCACCGCGGCGTAGGGGAACATGAACTCTTTCATCGCCAGCGGGTGCTCCGGTGTCTCACAATAGATCAACGTCGGGAGCAGGTAAGTCATTCCATCGGCTTGAATAAGTCTTGCCGCGTCGGCCCGGCCGGCTGCGGTCAGGTCGGCTGCGCCCGGTGTTTTCAGGCCTTCGGTGATCTGTGCGTCGGCCCACTGTGCGATCTTCGGGTTGGCGATCGCGGACAGCTGGGCGTCCACATGGTCGCGGGGCTTTGGGGTGATGGCCGCAAGTCGGTCGGCGATCGCCTGCGCCATCGCCTTGCCGTGCCGAGGGGTGATGATCGTCGAGGCGTTGATGCAGGAGCGCCCGGAGTTGGCCGCGATCGAGTCGACGATGACGTCCACATACTCTGGCCAGTCGTCCGCCGCGTCTTCGCCGATGACGACTTTGGACCAGCCCGGGCCGTGGATCT
>CBDUNP010000472.1:0-2451 GCA_965368605.1 uncultured bacterium
CTGATGACGGAGGGGAGGTCTTTCTCTTCGCCGTCGCGGATCTTGTCGCGCACCAGCGGGGTGTTGATGAGCACCTCGGTCGCGGGGACGACGCCGGCGGCGAAGTCTTCGAGCGCCGGGATCAGGCGTTGGGCGCAGATGGCGAGCAGGGAGTTGCTCAGGGAGCTACGGATAAAGCCGCGTTCGTGCTGGGGGAAGAACTCGAGGATCCGGCCGAACGCCTGCATGGTGTCGGCGCTGTGGAGGGTGGCGAAGACCAGGTGCCCGGTCTCGGCGGCCTGGATCGCGGCGATGATCGTGTCGTGGTCGCGCATCTCACCAATAAAAATCACGTCCGGGTCCTGACGCACGACGAAGCGCAGCGCGGTGGGGAAGTCTTCGACGTCGATGCCCAGTTCGCGTTGTGAGATGATCGACTTCTTCGGGATGAACTGGTACTCGACCGGGTCTTCGATGGTGACGATGTTGACCGAGCGTGTCGCGTTGATCTGATCGATCATGGCGGCGAGGGTGGAGCTCTTACCGCTGCCGGTGACGCCCACGACCAGGACGAGCCCGACGTGGGCCTTGCTGACCAGGTCCTGGTAGACGTCGGGGAGGTGCAGCTCGTCGTAGCTTGGGATCTCGGCCTGGACACGGCGGACGGCGACGTGGCGGTGCGCCCCGGCGCGGAAGACGTTGATGCGGAATCGGTCGCCGTCGGGCAGGTGCCAGGCGAAGTCTAGGTTGCCGCCATCCTCGAAGCGTCCTTGTTGTTGCTCGTTGAGGATGTCGTCGAGCATGTGGTCGGCTTCGTCTTCGGTGATCGGGTCGCCGGCGACCGCGCGCAGGGAGCCGTTGATCCGGTAGGTCGGGGGGATGCCGACCTTGATGTGCAGGTCGGAAGCCGCTAACGGCTTCATCTGTTCCAGCAGTTTGACGATCGAGAAATGGCCTTCGCTCATGACGTACTCCTTAAACCGAGACATCAGACGTATGACCCTTTTATAATATCCTTTTCCAGCGTCGGATGTAAGGGGGGAATTGCAACTATATGTACGGTGATATTTACAACGCGACCCTGCGGTTCTGCGGGTGATTCGACGGTTATGTTTTTAAGGGTTTTGCCCGTGTTTTAGCTGCCGCGGTCGCGCGGCGCATGCCGTAGATATTCAACGATCAGGCCGCTGCCCATGAACGTCATGAGTCTGCGGTGTCACACCATGCCGCCCGGGGGTATCAGGTAGCTGGCAATCTGGAACGTGATCCACGCTGCGGAATACGCCAGCGCTGTCATGTAGGCGAACTGAAGCACCGGCCATTTCCACGACCCGGTCTCGCGGCGCGCTACGATGCTGGTCGGCAGGCACTGCATCGCCAGCACGAAGAACACCAGCAGGCTCAGGCAGGTCGCGGGTGTGTAGATGGGGTTTCCGTCGTCGCCCCGTGCGTTTTTCATGGAGGCGTAGAGCAGATCCTCGCCGTCGTCCTCGCCGATGCCGTGGATAATCGAGAGGGTGGAGACAACGACCTCGCGTGCGGCGAAGGAGCTGATGATCCCGATGCCGATGCGCCAGTCGTAGCCCAGGGGTTTGATGGCCGGTTCGATGGCGTGGCCCAGCCGGCCGGCGATGGTGTTCGCAAGGCTGTGCGACGTCGTTAGTTTTTCGGCCTGGGCGATAAGTTGTTCTGCCTCGTCGGCCTGGCCCGCGGCTTCGAGCTGTTCCGCGTGCTGCTGCATCGCGACGGCCTGCGGCGGCGGGGCGCTCTTGGGGTAGGTCGCGGTGGCCCACAGCCCGATCGAGACTAAAAGAATCACCGTGCCCGCCTTCATCACGAACACACGGCCTCGGTCGACCATGCTCAGGAACGCGTTGCGGATATTCGGGGGCTTGTAGCTTGGTAATTCGATCACCAGCGGGTTGGCTTTGCCCTTGAGGATCGAACGGTTCAGCGCAAACGCGATCAGCAGCGCCGCCGAGATCCCCAGGCTGTACGCGCCGACGAAGATCAGCGCGGCCTTGATCGGTTGGCTGGGGACCAGCAGCGCGGTGAGCATCGTGTAGACCGGCAGCCTGGCCGAGCAGGTCATCAGCGGGGCGACGAGGATGGTGACCAGACGGTCCCGGCGGTTGTCGATGATGCGGCTGGCCATGATCGCGGGGATCGCGCAGGCGTGGGCCGAGAGCAGCGGGACGAACGCCGTGCCCGGCAGGCCGACGCGGCGCATCAGCCGTTCGCTCACCACCGCGGCGCGTGCCAGGTACCCGGTGTCTTCCAGGAGTGACAAAAAGAAAAACAGCAGGCAGACCTGCGGGAGGAAGACCAGGACGCCGCCGACCCCGCCGATGACGCCGTCGACGAGCATGTTATTGATATCCCCGGGCGGGAGTGTCTCGGCGATGAAACCGCCGAGCGTGGCAAACGACCAGTCGATCGCGTCCGACGGGTAGCCCGCGACCCAGAAGATCA
>CBDUNP010000473.1:0-2436 GCA_965368605.1 uncultured bacterium
CGCCGCAAGGTTGTGGCTGGGGATGTCGATCTCGGGGACGATCATGACGTTACGCATCTTCGCGTAGGCGACGACCTCACGGACCTGCTGCTGAGTGTAATACCCGCCGTACCGTGTGTTCTGTGTGCCGTTGTTTCGCCACGCCCCGACGCTGGTGAGTTTCGGGTATCCCAGGATCTCCAGCCGCCAGCCCTGATCATCGGTGAGGTGCCAGTGGAAGCGGTTGAGTTTGAGCGCCGCGATCCGGTCGATGAGCTGGGTGATCAACTCGATCGGCTGAAAGTGCCTGGCAGAATCGAGCATGAATCCACGCCAGGGGAAACGCGGCCGATCCTTGATGTCCACACAGGGGAGGCCCGCAAGGGTCGGCGAACCGTGACCGGCATCAGCCGTGACCTGCGAACGGTGGTGATGCAGGACCTGCGCCAGTGATCCGCCCGCGTAAAAAAGCCCGGCGTTGCGCTTCGAGTACAGCGTGATGCGTTCGGGCGTGATCGTGATCTGATACCCCTCGGGGCCCAGGTCCGCCGGCGCGTCGTGGTCCGTAAGCACCACCGCGGGCGTCGCGGGATCGTCCGGCTGGCCGTCACGGATCGAAATGAACTTCCCGGTGGCGACGCGCAGGCGCTGCGACAACTCGTCGGCCACGAAGTAACAGTGCCCATGATCCTTCCCATACGCCAGGTGCACCGGCAACTCATCGGGGAAGGCAAACGCCCCGGCCTGGGGTTTTTCGATCAATGGCTTTGGGATGATCATGCTTGTCTATAGACCTTCACTAACCGATTAGCGGTTGTCCTGGGTGGGGTGGGCTTCGCCCGGCGGAACGCGATTAACCGATCCGCAACGGGCACAGGCGCCACTTTACCATGCACGGCCGACGATGCCGACTTAGACTACGGGCATGCCAGACACCCACGCCCTGCTCTTCACCGCGTTCGAGCCCAGCGGCGACCACATCGCCGGGGCGTTGATCGCCGAGCTTAAACGCCGGGAACCGGACCGGCCGATCTACGCCATGGGCGGGCCAACCATGCAGGCGGCGGGCGCGGAGCTGATCGAGACCACCACGGAACACGCGGTCATGCTCGGCGGGGCTGTAGGTCAGGCCGGCCAACACCTCAAGCGGCTGGGCCGGCTCAAAGCCTGGCTTGCCGATCACCCGATCCAGGCGTTGATCCCTACCGACAGCCCGGCGGCAAACTGGTCGGTCTGCGGCGCGGTGCGTAAGGTCCAGCCCGAAGCCAAAGTCGTCCACCTGGTCGCCCCGCAGCTCTGGGCGTGGGCCCCCTGGCGTATCCGGAAGCTGCGCCGGCTGTCCGACCATGTGATGTGCCTGTTCCCCTTCGAGCCGGATTGGTTTCAGAGCCGAGGTGTTCCCGCCACATTTGTCAGCCACCCTTTGTATGCGAAGATCACAGGCGAGAAAGCAACACCCGGAGATGAACTGCCAAAAACTCAAGGCCCAAAGCTCGCGTTGCTGCCGGGGTCACGGCAGAGCGAGATCAAGAACAACTGGCCGACGATGCTGGCGGCCTACAAAAGACTGCACGCATCCCACCACGACCTGACCGCTGTGGTCGCCGCAACCAACAGCGCGCGGGCGCATCAGGTCGAGTTGATGTCGCCGTTGGGCGTGCTTCCCCGGGGGATGCACATGATCGTCGATGATGCCGACGCGGTGCTGAACTGGGCGGATGCGGGCATGGTCGTCTCCGGCACCGCCACACTGCACGCGGCGGCCCACGGCACGCCGATGGCTGTCTTCTACAACCTCAAGTGGTATGAGTGGCACCTGGTCGGGCGCTGGCTGATCCAGACAAAAACGATGTCGCTACCGAACCTGATCGGTGAGTCGATGGGGCTTGGCCGGGTCGTGCCTGAACTGATGCCGCACTTCGGCGACGCCGATGCGCTGGTGCGGGCCGTCAAGCCACTGCTGAAAGACGGGGATGCACGCCAACAGCAGCACCGCGCCTTTAAGCAGATCCGTGAACGCTTCCTGGAAAAACGATTCGAGCAGGCCGCCGCAGACACGCTGCTGGACACGCTCGATCAATAAAAAAGAGCACCCTCTGGGTTGGCATCCAGAGGGGACGTAGGCTCGGCTCATACTCCCACACTTGGCCCCTAAAAAAGAGCGGAAGGGATACCGTCCGCCACAAATCAAGGTGCCAACTGGCCAAATGAGGGGGAAACCATTTCTGGCGGATTGCTCCCCCGGAAGGCGCAATCCATTGTTGGAAAGTAGCTTACCCATCCAGCACTCGGGGAACTACCCGCAATTGTGGGTAGTTTCATTGACAATGATCAGTACGTAGACGTATATTGTGAAGCCGTCAAGAGATATATTCGATTCCATTGTCTACTTTTTTTGTCACGGCCCATGAAAAGATCGGAATCATTACCCCTGGAAGACGTCAAGAAGGTGTTCCG
>CBDUNP010000474.1:0-2430 GCA_965368605.1 uncultured bacterium
ACGCCTTCGTCATCCTGCCCGGCGGCTTCGGCACTCTCGAAGAGCTCGCCGAGGTCCTGGTCCTCCGTGTCCTGAAATACCAGGACCGCCCGATCATCATCCTCAACTCCCACGGGTTCTACGACCGACTCATCGATCTGTTCGAGCACTTCATCGATGAAAAGTTTGCCAAACCCAAACACCGGAATCTATACCGCGTGGTGGCGAATGTGAGCGAAGCGATCGTGGAACTGGATAGCGCTGTTGCGCCAAATCGCAACGACGCGGGTTGACCGCAAGGGATCGCCAGCTTACCCGTCTTACCAAACCATAATAAAAGCGATTTGTCTGAAAACCCCCGCCCAACGACGGTGATGGCACCCGGGGTTCTGGAGAGCCAGAACGCACACAAATAAGCATATATTCCCGCTCAATGATGGGAAATATCTTGTAAGTACACGGTGGACATTGTTATCCTATAGATGCTGAGGTTCACCTCTCCTTGGATGTGGAGAGACACGCGTCACACCAGACGTAAAACGGGGGGGCCACGGAAGACACCCCCACTTAATATTCGCCAAATGCATCGGCATGCACGTTGTGGCATGCTGGCATACTGCGGAGGAGAGAGCAGATGAGATTATTTAGCATTCATCCATCGACCCACAGGGCGGGCCGCCTGCTATTCACAGGCTGCGTCGCGGCCGTCATGGGCCTCGCAACATCGACAAAGGCCGACACGATCGACGTCTCGTTCTTCAGAGTCACCGCGAACGCCCCGGAAGATGTCGCAAGCCAATTCACCGCGACCATCTATGATGACACCGAAGCCAACAGCACCTTCAGCACCTCGCTGACGTCGGGCCAGATCCTGATCGCGTTCACGAACGCGGTGGGCATCGACTCGGCTATCAGCGAAGTCTATATCGACGACGGCACGATCGTCGGCCAATCCGCGGTCCTGAACTCACTCGGCGGGTTCACCCAGTTCACCGGCGGCGGGGCCAACCCGGGCAACCTCCCCGGCGGCAACAACCTCGTCCCCGCCTTCGACGCAACCAGCGCGTTCTCGGCCGACGCGGTAGGCAACCCCTCCCGGGGCGTCGATGCCAGTGACGACATCCTCGGCATCGTCTACGACCTGCTTCCGGGCCTGAGCCTGACCGATGTGCAAACCGCGCTTGATGACGGGACGCTCCGCATCGGCATGCACGTCCGAGCGATCGGGTCACAGGGGCAAAGCGACAGCTTCGTGAACCCTGAACCCGCCACACTGGCTTTGATGGGACTGGGGGGCATGGCGGTGCTGCGGCGACGCAAGGCCTAGGCTTGTTGAACACTGAATACTAAAAATTCGGCCAGGAGGAGAGAAAAATGGGCGGGAATCGAATCGCTTGCAGCCGCACGGCTATTGCTTCGACGGCTGCGATTGTGCTCATGGGGGCGTCGTTTGCTCAGGCCGTGACCCTTGACTTCGAGACCGAAGACGACTTCCTCACGCCGTTAGTCAACGGCCAGTCGATCAGCAGCTTTGCACGCCCCGACTTCAAGGGCGTCCCCTTCTCGACCGACACGGTCCTGGAGTTCGGCAACCTGGTCAACATCAGCTCGACCGTCGACGGGCCCGATGGGCACCTGGGCGCCGTGATCTTTGATTCGTCGAACCCCGGCCCCAACGTCGGCAGCCAGGACCCCGACCTGCTGGTCAACAAAGGCAACATCCTGATCCTGCAAAGCGACAACCCCGGCAACGCAGACGACACCACCCTTACCGGCGTCAACGGCCTGGTCTTCGATCACCCCAACGACGAAGCCGACACCGCCGACCGCGGCAGCATCATCTTCGACTTCCTTTCACCCGTTGAACCGACCTCAATCGACCTGATCGACATCAACGGCGGCGCACACGTGACACTCTACCTCACCGACTCCAGCGGAGACCAGCGCGTCTACGACGTCCCCTCCAAATGGACCACCGACGTTACCGTCGACCCCACCGGCTGGCAGACGCTCTGGCTGAATACCTTGGCGGCACAGCCCTCCGAGCCCAACGCGATCGGCGGCGACGCGACTGTCATCCTGAACGAAGCCGGCTACGACCCGCTTGACGTGGTCCAGCTACGCGTTGCCTTTGATTCGACCGGCACGTCCTCCGCAGGGATCGACAACCTTGTCTTTGTCCCCGAACCGGCAAGCCTCGTATTGCTGGGGCTGGGCGGCCTGGCGGTGGTGCGGCGACGGGCCTGATAGCACGCAACAACAGAACCGAATCGCAGAAGCCCATGCTCACCGAGCATGGGTTTTTTTAGATAAGGGTCACGCCTCCGAAGCATGGATAAACTGCCGGTAGAGATTCGCGTACGTCCCGCCGTGCGTCAGCAGCTCGTTGTGCGTGCCGCGTTCGACGATCTCGCCCTGGTCCAAGACCAGCACCTGGTCGGCGTGCCGGAC
>CBDUNP010000475.1:0-2424 GCA_965368605.1 uncultured bacterium
CAGCCCGTCCAGACTCGTCCCGGTCATGCAGCCGACGATCAATCTGACGGGGAATACGCTCATTCAATGCTTTATTAAGTATAACGATATATTCTATAATTAAAAGCCCATCGTTACACAATAGTGATGGGGAGATTATGGGAAATGTCTGTAAGTACCTGATAGAGCCATGATTGCAATATTATTATATTTTGCAGGGGCAGGCACGGGTAATCCCCTGTTATCTGGCGTTAGAAGCCGATTCATTCCGGTGGGTTGGTCTTGAAACGGGGCGCACCGATCCTGAAAGGGCGTTTTCTGCCCAAGGCTTACCTGTTCATAGTAGATATAACGCATCCGAAAAGAGTGAGATTACTCTTTGGGGGTCTCTGCGTCCTTCTTTTTGCCGCCCAATAGCCCACCCAGGTCCTCGCCGAGTTTACCGACCGCTTCCTTGGCGTCGTCGGCCTTCTTACCGAGTTCCTCCGCGCCTTCGCCGAGTTTCTCGGCAGCGTTGCCGACCAGTTCGCCGGCCTGTGCGGTGACATCGCCGATGACTTCCATCCCGAAGTTGCCCAGGTCTCCGACCGCCGCCAGGCCGCCCTGCAGCCCTTCGCCGATCCCGCCGGGCAGGATGTCGCCGGCCTGTTCGACGACCGTGGAGAGGATCGCGGTCAGGATGATCCCGCTGAGGTCTTTCAGCAGTACGCCCTTGTCGCTGTCCGAGCCGACGTCGGTCAGGACGATCTCGGGGATATTGATCGGGACCGACATCCCGCCGATGACCTCGGCCTTGACCTTGACGTTGGTGATCACGATCTCGTTGACGACAAACTTCTTGCCTTCCTCGGCTGCGTCAGGTGCCGGCTCTTCGCCACCGCCGGTGACTTCGGCCAGGTGATCGAGGATGACCTGGTAATTCGCCTTGCCCTTGTCTTTTTCCAGGGCCAGGTTGATGTTATTGAGCTTTAGGGACTTGATCTCGACCTTGTCTTCCATCAGCGACCCCAGGGTAACTTCGACGCTGCCGTCGCCCAGGTTTAAGAAGTGGTCTGCCTTAAATCCCTCGGGGTTGGCCACCGAGAGCCCGTCTAGCGACACACTGCCGGAGAACAGCCCGACACGGATACTGTTGAGCTTCGTCTCCACGCCCATCGCGTAGGTTCCGCCTTTTTCGATCCCCGCTTTGGTGATCCGATCGATCGTGATCACCCCGATCACCGCGACCAGTACCACAACCAGCACCAGCAGGACGACGACACGTTTGATCCATTTCATAGATAAGCCCCTTATCGCACCCGGATCGTTAATGGTCAGTTTCAACCAGCACTATATCATGGGGGGCATGCAGGATGAAGTTTTTATGCGTCAGGCCATCGCCGCTGCCCGGCTGGGGCAGGGCCACGTCGAGCCCAACCCGATGGTCGGCGCGGTGATTGTTCGGGAGGGCCAGGTCCTCGCCACGGGCCACCACGCCCGGTTTGGTGGCCTGCACGCCGAGGCCGACGCCCTGCGTGACTGCCGGGAGAAGGGCATCGACCCCGCCGGGGCGACGATTTATGTGACGCTCGAGCCCTGCTCACACTTCGGCAAGCAGCCGCCCTGCGCTCAGGCCGTGATCGACGCCGGGATTGTCCGCGTGATCGTCGGTATCCCGGACCCCTTCGAGCCCGTCGCCGGCAAAGGCATCCCGATGCTTCAGGCCGCCGGGATCGAGGTGGCGGTCGGCGTCTGCAAAGAAGAGGCTCAGCAGCTCGCCGAGCCGTACACGAAGCGCGGGCGCACCGGCCTGCCCTGGGTCATCGCCAAGTGGGCCCAGACCCTCGACGGCAAGACCGCCGCACACACCGGCGACAGCCAGTGGATCAGCAATGAGCATTCACGCCAACGTGTCCACGAAGTCCGTGCCCGTGTCGACGCGATCCTCGTCGGCGTCGGCACCGCGCGCAAGGACAACCCCACGCTTACCGCCCGCGATGTCGAGGTCAAACGCACCGCCCGCCGAGTCGTCATCGACCCGAACCTGACCCTGCCGAATCCCTGCAACCTGTTAAGCGCGCTCGACAGTGCGCCGCTGACTATCGCCGTCGATCAACGCCTGTTCGATGAGTCTCCCGATCGGCTCAAACAATTCGCCGAGCTGGGCGTTGAACTGCTCGGCCTGCCAACGATCGACGGCACCCCCGACAAACAACTGGACCTCCGCCCGCTGCTGGAACACCTAAGCCAGACGCACAACGCCATGAACGTCCTCGCTGAAGGCGGTGCGCATCTCACCGGCCAACTTATCAAGCAGGGCCTCGCCGACCAACTACTCGCCTTTATCGCCCCCAAACTCTCCGGCGACCCCGCCGCGCTCGGCGCAGCCGTCGGCCTGGCACACGACACCATCGCCGAAACGCAACAACTGAAACTTGTTTCGGTTGAACAGCTCGGCGAAGACGT
>CBDUNP010000476.1:0-2419 GCA_965368605.1 uncultured bacterium
GGCATCTCGGCGTCGAAGTCGTCGAAGATCGTCTCGAACTGCGGCACGATGAAGACCATGATGCCCAGGACGATGACCGCGGCGACGAGGATAACCATGGCCGGGTAGATCAACGCACCGACAACACGGCGTTTGAGCTTGGCGGCTTTTTCCATGAACTCCGCGAGACGCTGGAGGATCAGGTCAAGCACACCACCGACCTCGCCGGCGGCGATCATCTTGGTGTAGAGCTTGTTGAAGGCCTTGGGGTGCTTGTTCATCGAGTCCGACAGCGTCGCACCGGAGGCGACGTCTTCGTGGATCGCGTCGAGGGTGTCTTTAAGGAGCCCGGCCTTCTGCTGCTGCTCAAGGATCTGAAGCGAACGGAGGATCGGCAGGCCCGCGTCCTGAAGCGTGGAGAGCTGGCGGGTGAAGGTGGTCAGGTGTTTGGTCGAGACACCGCCGATGTTGATCGAGATGCCGCCGCCTTTCTTCTTCCCGGCCTTGCCACCACCGCCGCCACGGCCTTTGGACTTCTTGACCTTCTGCTCGCGCACGGAGGTCGGGAAGTAGCCCTGGCTGCGGATACGGGCGATCGCCTCGTCGCTGGTCGCGGCGGTGATCGTGCCTTTCTGGGGCTTGCCCCCGTCGTCCAGTGCTTCGTATTGGAATGTTGGCATGGCAGGCTCCTTAACTTACGGACGCCGATGTCGTTGTCTGGTCACACACCCGCCCGTGGCGGGGTACCGCCCCATAAATGGGGCACACAAACGCACCGCCTATTCTTCAACCAGTGTCCCTCGGACCACTTCTTCGATCGAGGTCATCCCGTCGTACAACGCCAGCAGACCCGCCTGACGCAGGGTCCGCATGCCGCGCTTCTTCGCCTCGGCGGCCAGGACCTGCGTCGACGCGTTCTGCATGATCATCTCACGCATCTCGTCGTCGAGGACCATGATCTCGAACAGACCCATCCGGCCCTTGTAGCCGCTGTGGTTGCAGTAGTCGCAGCCACGGCCGCGGTAGAGCTGTCGGCCGTCCAGGTCTTCCGGCAGAAGCTGAAGCTGCATCAGCTCTTCTTCGCTTGGGTCATACGTTTCTTTACACCGTGAGCAGATCGTCCGTACCAGACGCTGCGCCGCGATCCCTTCGATGGTCGCGGTCAGCAGGAACGGCTCAAGCCCAAGGTCCAACAGACGCGCGATCGAGCTGGGGGCGTCGTTGGTGTGCAGGGTGGTGAACACAAGGTGGCCCGTCAGCGACGCCTGCACAGCGATCTGTGCGGTCTCGATGTCACGGGTCTCGCCGACGAGGATGATGTCCGGGTCCTGACGCAGGAAGCTCCGCAGCGCCGCCGCGAAGGTCAGCCCGACGTCGGCCTTGACCTGCACCTGCACCAGCCCGTCGATGTCGTACTCGACCGGGTCTTCGACCGTCAGGATCTTTTCGGTCGGGGTGTTAAGTTCGTTCAGTGCGGCGTACAGCGTGGTCGTTTTGCCCGAACCGGTCGGGCCGGTCACGACGACGATGCCGTTGGGTTTGTGGATCAGTTGGCGGAAGCTTTCCAGGTCGTCCGGGCGCATGCCGACGCGGTCCAGGTCCAGTTGGACGTTACCCCGGTCCAGGATACGCATAACGACCGACTCGCCGAACATCGTCGGCAGCACGGCGACACGCAGGTCGACCGGCGCGTTGTTCACGACCAATTCGATACGGCCGTCCTGAGGCAGCCGGCGCTCGGCGATATCCAGGTTCGACATGACCTTCACGCGGCTGACGATCGGCATCGCCAGGTGCTTCGGCGGGGGGATCATTTCGTAGAGGACGCCGTCGATGCGGTAACGCATCTTGAACTCGTCTTCGAAAGGCTCGAAGTGGATGTCGGAGGCCTTGTCCTTGATCGCCTGGAGCAGCACGAGGTTCAATAGCCGCTTCACGCGGTTGTCGTCCGCCAGCTCGATCTGCTCGGCCAGGTCGATCGACTCGCCACGGTCGGCAAGCTCTTCCAGGTCGTGATCGTCCGCCAGGTCCGCGACCAGCGACGCCAGGGATTCCTCGTCATCGCCGTAGTAGGTCTTGATGAGCTTATCGAGCTGCTCCGCCGGTGCGACGACGGCTTTGACCGAGAACCCCATCAGCAGCCGAAGGTCGTCCAGCGCCCGGAAGTTGTCGGCGGTCTTCATCGCGACCGTCAGGGTGTTCGATGCCTTGTCGTGGCTAAGCGGCAGGATCTGGTAGGCCATCGCCATCTCGGAGGGGATCTCGCGGATCACTTCCTCGACCAGGTCGAAGTCTTCGAGGTTGACCGTCTCCATCCCCGCCTGTGCCGCGAGTGCCAGGTTCACGTCATCGTGGGAGACATAGCCCAGCTCGACCAGCAGCTGGCCCAGCGGGGCCCGCTTCTTCTCCTGAAGCGCCAGGGCCTCGTTGATCTGATCGC
>CBDUNP010000477.1:0-2418 GCA_965368605.1 uncultured bacterium
CGGAGGACGTGGATGCCGACAAGCTGCTGGACCACGCGAAACAGTTGCGTGCGGCCACGGTGAATGAGAAAGACTCGGCGGAGTAACCGCCCTTCCTGGGGGGTAACCACAGATCCAATGATTGCCGAGCCGAGGGCCGACGGGGAAACAATACATCTGAGTTGAAAATAATAAAAAAGCCCACGTTCCAAGAACGTGGGCTTTGTTGATATTGCTTTGAACTTGTCAGTCTATCAGTCGCGACGGCGGAGCAGCATGGTCGACGTGCCGACGATGAGTAGCGTGGCGGTGGTCGGCTCGGGGACGGTGCCGTTGAAGTACTGGACGGCGAGGTTGTAGGCATCGATGCCGACGATTGAGCCGAGCTCGCGAGCCGGGAGGTCGTCGGGGGTGACGTGGATGCCGCCGTAGATCCTTGAGACGCCGGCCTCGTCGGCGGCGTCGAAGTAGCTTACCCACTGCAGGACGATGTCGGAGTCGGGCCCGGCCTCGAACTCTAAACCATCTGCGGAGATGGTGTACTCGAAGAGGCCGCCGGGGAAATAGGGGCTGCCGGTGATCGCGGCCATGACCTCGGCGGCGGCACGGCTGAACGTGCTGTGGCCGGAGATGTAGCCGGCGAAGGCGGGGGTGACGAAGGTGCTGCGCTGGTAAGGCAGCCATTCGACGGCCCGGATCCAGTCGACGCCGCCGACTTCGTTCTCGGTGTCATCGGGTTCGCCGGCCCATGCGAAGATGGCGATCTCGCCCTCGTGCCCGGCGAGGTGTTCGTGCTTGCCGCCCGGGACGGTGGTTTCGTTGGTGATCACTTCGACGAGCCCGGGCTCAAGGGGCAGGCCTTCGACGTTGTAGGACAGGCCCGAAGGATCGGAGCTCTGGCCCTTGCCGCCCATGTAACGGATCATGGAGATGGGGCGTGCATAGTCGTACTCCCCCTTGTGGTTCCATGCGGCGACGGCCGCGTCATGCACCGCGCCGTTCAGGGCGAAGTAGGTCTTAACGTCCCATTCCAGATCGTCCACAACCGGCCCGACGCCGCCGATGCGTTTTACAAGCTGCCCCGCGTCGGAC
The DNA here is from genome assembly GCA_965368605.1 of uncultured bacterium. Classification (GTDB taxonomy): domain Bacteria; phylum Planctomycetota; class Phycisphaerae; order Phycisphaerales; family Phycisphaeraceae; genus JAJRRS01. Next base: position 1,072 of record CBDUNP010000477.1, read on the forward strand.
AGATCGTTGGCGAGGGTGTTCCAGTGCCCGGGAGGGGTTTCCGAGTGCGGGCCGTCGGCCCAGAACTCGGCGACCGCTCGGCCGTAGTCGGCGTGGTTGACTATGTTGCTGGCGTAGGCCTCTCCGGTGACGGGGTTCAAGCCGTACCCGGTCCCGTCACGAGTGCCCAGCGGGTTATTACCGTAGACAGCGGGAGAGATGTCGATCATGTTATTCGGGAGGTTGGGGTCCAGCAGGCTTGAATAGCGGATGACTTCTACGGCGTTGTCCTTGAACTGCTGGTCACCGCCGCCGACGGTGTCGCCGAGTTGAGGCGGAGCGCCCAGGTCGTGATAGACGTCGGTGGGACTGTCCTTGCTCATGGCGAAGGGGGTGACGTCGCCCCAGTTCGGCCCGATGAACTCCTGAACCGCGGTGCCGATGACGATGCCGTTTTGCAGGACCAGGTGGTCGAACGCCAGGGGCTGCCAGCGGTTCGGGTCAAACATGGTCGTGCCGGGCAGGTCTTTGACCATCGCGGGGTTGGAAGGGAAGTAGCCGGAGGTGTCGGCGTAGTTATTCTGCTCGTTGGCACCGTCGGCTGCGCCGTGGTTGATGATGGTTTGAGCGATACGGTTGCCCAGTGCGGCGGGTGTGTCGCCGATGGTCGAGGTGAATGTCTTGTCGTAACCCAGCGCATCCATCTGCGCATCAAACGCGGCTTCCGAGGTCGCCGCGCCGGGCCCGCTCTGAAAGCGGTGCTTGAGGATGTTGTACGCGGCGTAGCTGATCGTCTCGTTGCGAGCGGCCATGACGTCTACGGCGGTGGCGGACTCGTTGTGCAGGTACTGCACGGCCGAGCCGGTGTCGTAGGCGGCCCAGGCGTCGTACATGGCGGCGGACAGGTGGAAGAGGTTGCGGGCGTGGACGGTGGGCCTGGGCGTATCTATGCGGATAGCGTCCAGCAGCTGCTCATCCCACTGACGGGCGACGGTCTGCACCGCCTGAGCCGGTGATGCTGAAATCACCAGAAGCAGCCCCGCGATCAATAGAGCGAAAAAGATAGAAACACGCCCTTGGACGTGCTTACGGACAGATGAGAATATCACCCCAGCCTCCCTTAAATTAGGTGTGAAAAAAGGTCCCCTCCTTTTCCACAAAGGTATTATGACACAGTCCCTGCTATTGTCGAGGGTTAATCGTGTTTTTAGCTGGATGTATTGATTTTCTGGCGGTGATATTACCCAGATTGACAGGGCGGATCCCCCCCCGGTTGATGCCAACGGACCATCGAGCCGTTATGCTCTAGGGCGATGCACGAACCTATCAAGTTCCAACACGAGCCGGGGGCAGCAGATAACGCTGCGG